>NZ_CBCDJS010000129.1:0-3026 GCF_965035265.1 Rickettsia sp. | reverse complement strand
GATGCTACAGGCATCCCACTGCTCGCCTGCTTTAAGATAGACATGATTTGGCTATCACTGTGTTTTGATATTGTCATTTATAGAATCTCCTTCTTTACTTCTAAAAAATTCTACTCCTTTTGTCGATTGTTTTTGGGGAGGATTACCTTTAGATGAGTTTTGGAAGATAGTAAATCTTTTTACTGATAAGAAAATTTTTATGATTGGAGGAGCAGAAGTAGCGACCATTTTCCTAAAACAAAATCTTATTGATGAATTTTTACTTACGAAAATAAATAAAAATTATGATGGAGATACTTTTTTTCCACTTAATCTTTTAGCAGGATGGCATTCGGTAATAATAGACAAAACAAATAACTATCAAATTTATAAATTTACTAAAAGGAGGTAACATGAAATTTTTAGAACAGCTTAATATAGATCTTGAACAATATAACCTTTTAAATCATCCATTTTATCAATTATGGAATATGGGAAAACTTACCCATTCTACTTTACAAACTTATGCAAAAGAATATTATCATCATGTTACAGCTTTTCCGCGTTATATAAGTGCAATACATTCCAAATGTAATGATATAAAAGCTAGGCAAATATTACTTAGTAATATTATAGAAGAAGAACAAGGTGAAGAAAATCACCCAGAACTATGGAAACGTTTTGCTGAAGGACTTGGATGTTTAAGAAACAAACTCACTTCAGAACCTGAATTAGACTCAACTCAAAAACTTGTTCAAGGTTATTTTAAATTAACAGAGAAATCTTTTTCTATAGGGCTTGGAGCACTTTATGCTTATGAGCGTCAGACGCCTGAAGTATCTGACTCTAAAATTCAAGGGTTACAAAAATTTTATGAAATTTCAGACTACAGAACTTTACAATTTTTCATTGTTCATAGTAAGGTTGATCAATGGCATACACAAGAATGTGCAAACTTGATTAATAATTTAAGTTCCAAAGAACAAAAATTAGCATATCAAGGAGCAATAAAAGGTGCAAAATTACTATGGCAATTCCTAGACGGTATACCTTCGAGTAAATGAAGAGTTGGTATACGAAGGTCAATTTTAAAAAGAGCAAGGAGTTCACAAGGCGAGGAGCGGAGCGTATATTTAATACGTGAGCACCACAGCTCTTGTAAAACGACGTAGCTAATTTTTGAAATTCACCGAGTATACAACGTATCAATAATTTAACTATTATTCTTTCATAAAATGAAAAATATCTTCCTACATTCCTTAATTCTTGAGAATTATCGTAATTTTAAAAATCTTGAACTGAAAACAGATAATATACCGATAATTTTAATAGGTGAAAACGGTAGCGGTAAAACTAATATTTTAGAAGCTATATCGCTTTTTTACCCCGGTAGAGGACTTCGGTCGGCAAAGCTTGCCGATATATGCAAAGCTTCAGAAGATCATTGCTCTATTAAAGCTTTATTACATAGCAAGCTAGGGCTTGCGGAGTTTACTACTGGGTTCAAACGTAGTTCAAATAGAAGAATAACCGAGTATAACGAAAGTAAAATAGCCAATAACGAGTTAAGCAAATTCACTAGCATGGTATGGCTGACTCCGCAAATGGAAGGAATTTTTACTAGTAGCAGCAGTGATAGAAGAAAATTCCTTGATAGAATAGTTTATAATTTTGATCCAAAGCATGCAGAATTAGTTAGTAAATACGAATATTACATGTATGAACGAAATAAAATTCTAGTAGAAGAAATACGAGATGATAATTGGCTGAAAATCATCGAAGAAAAAATGGCTGATATTTCTAGTCATATTGCTACTAACCGCTTAAAAACTTTAGAATTTATGCAGCAGGCAATCGATGATTTAGAAAATGCATTTCCAAAAGCTGATTTATCGATTGACGGCATTATTGAACAAAAAATATTAGGCGGCGAAGAAAATATTACTAGTTTTATTACAACAGAACTTTATCAAACAAGAGGCAAGGATAAACTACTTGGTCGCACTAGTTTTGGAGTTCATAAAAGCGACTTTTTAGTAAAACATAAAAAGAAAAATATTTTAGCAAAACTCTGTTCTACAGGTGAACAAAAAGCTATATTAATTGCAATAATTCTTGCTGAAATGAATTATGCTATAAAGCTAACTAAAATAGCACCGATTTTACTTTTGGATGAGGTATTTGTTCATCTAGACGATAAAAGACGTGAGTATTTAACCGAATTTTTTACCAACTTAAACATGCAGCTATGGGTTACTGCTACCGATTTAGAGGGTATAGAAAATTTTGCAAGTAAAGCACAATTGATAAAGTTATAAGACATTGCCTAAAAAAAGTTGATATCGTCATTGCAAGCAGGTATTGTTGCGTGGACCGGTAAATGCTCTTTATGTCATTCCCGCGAAAGCGGGAATCCAGAAAAAAAGTATAAATACAGCAAATTTTTGAAATTAAAAGCTCGATTTATCTCGCTTTATGCTGGATTCCTGCTTTCGCAGGAATGACATCGGTATCTACGCAACAATGCCTGCTCACAATAACGGGAAATTGTATATAAAATATATTGCTTAATCTTTTGAAACTGCTTAAAATTAATTTTTAATTTATATAATTACTATAACAAAACAAGTTAATAAAATATCTTATGATGAAGTACCTTATTCCCCACTCACTTTCAGTTATACCTCCCCACCGTATTTAAGAACTATCGGTAAACTATTTGGACTGAATCCAGCACCTCTTGAAACAGCTAGAATACTTGAGATCGGTTGTGGAATCGGTGTTAATATTCTTAATTTCGCCGAAATATATCCTAAATCGTATACCCTTGGTATTGATTTATCCAAAACACAAATAGAACTCGGCAAAAAAATTATCAGCGATTTGAAACTAAAAAATGCTGGTAATCCTCCCCAAAAACAATCGACAAAAGGAGTAGAATTTTTTAGAAGTAAAGAAGGAGATTCTATAAATGACAATATCAAAACACAGTGATAGCCAAATCATGTCTATCTTAAAGCAGGCGAGCAGTGGGATGCCTGTAGCAT
>NZ_CBCDJS010000128.1:0-3060 GCF_965035265.1 Rickettsia sp. | reverse complement strand
ATACAAGAGGCACAAGATCTTGCCACTAAATGGCTTTGGTCTTATAATAACGAAAGACCAAATATGGCTATAAGCGGTATAACGCCAATACAAAAATTAGCTTTAGCAGCTTAACTCTCTACTGCGATTAAAAATGGGGGGATTACCCTACCAAGAATTAAAATACCGACAATTAAATATTTATATTGCATATGTGCTTATGATTTTATTGTAATTAATAATATATAAAAAAATTAAATATTATAAAGGTTAATTTATAATATTATAAATTACACTTTATAAATGATGTAACTTGTCTATAATAACTAATTAGTAATTAAGTTATTTAAAGCTCGATGAATAAATCTAAGTTCATTTTTTTATCTGCTATTTCAGGCAATGTACTCGAATATTATGATTTTACGGTATATTCAGTTTTTTCGCTGATTATTGGACAAGTTTTTTTCCCCGGTGAATCGGAATTTATGCGTATTCTTTTAAGCCTTGGAGTTTTTGCGGTCGGTTTTTTGACAAGACCTATAGGGGGCATATTATTCGGTTATATCGGTGATAGATACGGTAGACGTATCGCTTTAATAATATCGATGCTAGGTATGACCGTTCCGACTTTTATTATGGGACTCATACCATCATATGCAAGTATTGGGATTTATGCCCCTATAACATTAGTTATAATGAGGCTTATTCAAGGTTTATGTATTAGCGGTGAAGGAACGGGAGCAGCTATTTTTATCCTAGAACATCGTCAAAACTTAAGACCCGGTTTTACGGCAGGTTTGGTTCACGGCTCAAATATTGCCGGTACTTTAATTGCAACATTTATCGGTATTATAATCGAGCGTTATTTTTCTCATATAGATTTTGCTTGGCGTTTTGCTTTTCTGCTTGGCGGATTTATGGGTCTTGCCGGATTTTACTTGCGATTGCGTGTATCGGAAACACCGATTTTTAAAATGCTTGAGAAAAAGAAACAAGTTCTTAAAGCACCTTTTTCCAACGTAATTAAAACTGCTTGGAGATCTATGGTTTTAACCATGTGTATAGGTGCTATCGCTAGCAGCGTTATGTATTTAGTAAAAACTTATATAAATGTTTTCTATTATAATGTAATGCATCTTAGCAATACTATTGCTTTATCATATTTGGCTTATAGTTCGTTTATTGCGATGATAGCGATGCCGCTTGCCGGCGGTACTGCCGATATTATCGGAAAATTTAAAATGGCAATGCTTGTAGGAGTTGCTATCTTGATATTAATCTTACCTACTATGTTACTTATGTCATCAGAAGAGATGTGGCAACAAATTATAGCTCTTACAATGCTTGGTATGCTTGCAGGAAGTATAGCAGGTACGGCTTATATATTTGTTATATCCTTATTTACGGCAGAACAAAGATTTACCGGTGTTGCTTTCAGCTACAATTTTGCAATAGCGATATTCGGTGGAACTTCACCTATTATTTCTCGTTGGCTTGTAGAGCATACAGGCTTATTTTATGCTCCGGCTTTTTATATCATGATCATTGCTGCCGCATTTTTAGTGATTATGTATATGATGAGGAAAGTAATTAAATCGTTGCTTAATAATTATGAACATAGAAAATAAAGAAATAACAAATAGTTGGTTTACTAATTTACGTGATTTATTGTGCAAAGAATTTGAAAAAATCGAAGAAGAATATGCACAGACAAAAGGTTTAAAACCGGCTAAGTTTATACGCTCAAGTTGGGAGCGTAACGGCGGCGGTGGCGGTGTTATGTCTCTCATGAAAGGAGAAGTATTTGAAAAAGTCGGGGTTAATATTTCTACCGTATTCGGTGAATTTTCTCCCGAATTCCGTAGCGAAATTCCAGGAGCAGAGCTAGACGGAAAATTCTTTGCAACAGGTATCTCAGTAGTTGCACATCTTAAATCGCCGTTAATTCCTGCTATGCATTTCAATACTCGTTATATAGAAACCTCTAAAAATTGGTTTGGCGGCGGTGGCGATTTAACGCCCTTTTATCCGGAAGAACATGAAACGGCAAAGTTTCATGCAGCTTTTAAAGAAGCATGCGATAAGTATGATTCTAACTATTACCCTAAATTCAAAAAGCAATGTGATGAATATTTTTATCTAAAGCATAGAAAAGAACCAAGAGGAGTAGGCGGAATATTCTATGATTACTTAAATAGCGGTAATTTTGAACAGGATTTCGGTTTTACCAAGGATGTAGGTAAAGCTTTATTATCGGTATATCCTGAAATCGTTAGAAGCAAGTTATTTTTACCTTGGACTTTAGAGCAGAAAGAATACCAGCTTATAAGGCGAGGTAGATATGTAGAATTTAATCTATTATATGATCGCGGTACTAAATTCGGTTTAATGACTGATGGAAATGTAGAGGCAATATTAATGTCACTGCCACCTGAAGTAAAGTTTAATTGACTTTTTTAAAATCATAACCGAACTAATAAAACGCTATTTCGATGTGTCGAAACCTCTGTCAAAAGTGAGAGTATTTTTCACAAAATCGATGCAATCCTTGGCTTCACGGTCTATAGCAAATTTTTTACTTTGTAAGTTTAGGTGGTAAATAATTTTCTGTTGATATTACTTTTTTACCGGTTTTATTTTCTAGAGCCGTTTTAGCGTTTTTAGCTATACTTCCTCCTATTTTACCTGCAACCTTATTTTCTTCCATTCCTGTCGCATTATTAGTTTCTGCTACCTGACGAGTTGATAATTCAGCAAGAGCAGTAAAAATTAATTCTGCTTCATTCATGTGATCACGTAAATTTTGATTTTTTAAGCCCTTTATATTTTTATGTTCTTTAATGCTTATACCTGTCCATTCTTGATGAATAATATTAGTTAATATAGCAAATTCACTCTCTTTTGTTACTTCATGATTTTTCCAGTAGTCAGTTAATTTATTTCGTGTTTCCTGCCCCATCATACGTTGCTGAATCCACTTCTCACTACGCCCGTGTCGCTTCCAATTATCCCTTGCTCTATCAATTGACTTTTCCGGATCAGAAATTTCTTGAATCCTTTCATAACCGACTTTAGCAAGCC
>NZ_CBCDJS010000127.1:0-3070 GCF_965035265.1 Rickettsia sp. | reverse complement strand
CCTAAAATAAATATCACAAGACTCACTATCGTCCCTACAAATACTCCTCTAAGGTTGAAGTATTGCAATGATAAAGAATAATATTCCCATATTAAGAAAGTAGCTGCGCCGCCAAGTGATGATAAAACCATTATGGTTTTAGAGGTTTTGATACCGAAAAGTGTTGTTATTAACGGTACTAATATTACCGGTCCCCAAAAACCGGTAAAGAACACTACTAAGTCAATTACATTACTGAATTTTAAGGCTACAATTATCGCAAAACTTCCTATTATAACGTTAATAATTCGAGCAATTAATAATAATTTTTGCTGATTTTTAACTTTAAAAATAGGATTGATTATATCTTTAACGATAGCTATAGAAGTAACATTTAAATCAGAATCGGCAGTAGACATAACGGCAGCTAAGAGGCCGCTCATTACTATTCCTTGAATTAAAGTCGGGATGATTTGGTTGATTAAGTAAGGTAATACTAAATTTGACGGCTGGTTTGGATAAAGCTTGTAAGCAATTAAACCGTTTAAAATGATGCAAATCAAGAAGAAAAAATATATAGCGGATTTTGCATATATTGCTTTAGTTGTTTGCGTGGGATTTTTGTTAATTAAAGCTCTTTGGATAAATGTAGGGTATAGATTCATGACGCTAAAGCTTAAAGCTGCTGCAATCGTATAAGAAAGTAAGTTTCTTTGATCAAAATTTGTATTTTCCGTGGGGAAGTGATTAATAAAATCTACAAAACCGATTTTATTTAAACTGATAAAAGTTATGGTCGGTATAGCAATTATCATCGCCAAAAATTGTAGTAAATTAGTAAAAACAATAGATTGCAAGCCGCCGATTGTAGTATATATAAGTACTATACTATAACTTAAAATTACCCCGTTCACATAATTTATTTCTAAGATATATTGGAAAATATAGCCGCTGACGCTTATTTGTGCAGCCAAAAACCCCACTGAAACAATGACTGAGCTAACACCGCCGATAAAACGACCGATATTATCATAATATGTACTCATAATGTCACCGATACTTTCGGCTCCGTAATGTTTGGCAATTAAAGGTACTATATAGATCGCAATTAGTATATCTATCGGTATTGTAAGTATAAGAGCATAAGCATAATATGCATGCCCTAAGAAAACCTTTTCCATAATACCGAAGGTGGTAGCACCTCCGACAGAACTTGCAAATATTGTAGCTATTAGTAATATCTTACTATTTCGTGCTTTGCTTTCAACATTTGCATAATTCTTGAAACCACTATGTTTAGCTCTGTAATATATACCTATAGCTAAAATAGATATTAGATATATGAAGACTATAATATTATCTATAGGTATTTTAAACATAAATTAAGTTTTTGAAGTTCAAATTTAGGGCGTTGTTAACTAAGATTTGTGATTATGCAGTTTTATAACCAAGTCGCTCACAATAATATATAGATTTAGCTAAGAATGCTAGATTTATAATTATGCATGATAAGTAGCATCATCACTTCCTAAATAAGGAGTCCAAATATCTTGATCTAAATCATATTTATATGTTTTACCTTGATATTCCATTTCTTTTTCAGTAATTTTTTTCATTTGCAGATAGTTACTATTTGATTGATCTGTATTTTTGCTATTTTTACAATATTCTTGTATTTTTAAAATAGCTAATATAGCAAAAATTATCCCGCAAATAGTTATTATTCCATCTTTAGTAAATGATAAAAATGTTGAGGCAATTGAAGAATCACCGGTCGGCATATTTGATTCTTCTCGATCGCTCATCATAAATCCGGCAGCATGTACTGTCGGTCCTAAGGCATATGAAGTAAAGTTTCTTAAATTAGCTTCAAAGTTAGCATTAATGATACAATCTTCGGTAGTATTAAAGCCTATAAAAGCCGGTATATTAGAGTCTTTTATTGTATTTCCGATAACATCGTATAGCTCACCGAAAATAGAAATCGTATTGTTTGAAAATATTTCAAAACTGTCATTAAATATAAAACTTATTTTACGTCCGTCTTTTACTATAGAGTTAATAGTATGTTTAGCTTCTTCCGGACACTTTCTCATTAAAATTCTTGCCCAATTGTGAATTCTATAATTTGTGTTGTCTTCACATTCTTCAAAATCTACAAGGGTATTAGTAGTATTATCTTTCATAAATGCATGATAGGGTATAGAAGTAAATAGTTTGTCGCCAATATTAAACAAATAAGGTAAAGGAAAGTTAGGTTGATAACTTCCTAGAGATCTAAGTAAAGTAGCTATACATTCAAATTGTGGCATAATTAACCTTTATTATGTTAAAAATAATTATTAAGAAATATTAATAATTAGTCTAGATTAAACATAATAAAAGTTAATAAATCAATATTTTTTAAAAGTTCTATGCTTTTTATTTTGAATTATTGTAATTAAGATATGTAAGAAAGAGTTACTCAGTGCTAAGTTCATTTATTTCGCCGGTTAATTTAAGTACCAACTCTTTCATTTCTTCAATTAAATCATCAGATAATATAGGAGTATCGGAAATTTTAGTAACTTCAGCAATTTCTTCGGTTTTGTTAGTGAATTTACGGCGTAGTTCATATTTAAAATCTTCAGGCTCTTCAGCAATTTCAACAATTCTAGATATTCTTGAACCTGTGCAGGAATTTGTAGTATCATTATCTTTAGTAATAATAGCAGAATTATTATCTGTACATGCTATTGTAAGGCTTAGAAAAGCTTTTAGTTCAGGTTTATCATCGGGTACTAATTCTATTAGGTTTTTATCTTGACAATTTGCTCCATATATTATTAGTAATTTAACCATTTCTGTGTAGCCTTCATGAGCAGCTAATTGAAGAGGTGTGTATCCATCTAAATCTTGTAACTCTGTTGAAGCTCCTTTTTCTAGTAAAAATTCAGCTACATCGGTAATCCCCCCATTTTTAATCGCAGTAGAGAGTAGAGAGTTAAGCTGCTAAAGCTAATTTTTGTATTGGCGTTATACCGCTTATAGCCATATTTGGTCTTTCGTTATTATAAGACCAAAGCCATTTAGTGGCAAGATCTTGTGCCTC
>NZ_CBCDJS010000126.1:0-3073 GCF_965035265.1 Rickettsia sp. | reverse complement strand
ACTTTTGGATCATTTTGCAATAATTCGTTTATAGAAACATCACCTTTTTTACAAAAAGAACAATTATAATCATAAAAAGCAATTATTGTTATATCACCGTCTTTATTGCCTATGATAGGAAAGCTTGTGCTATCTTCAATACCTAATTTATTATCTTTTAGATAGTTATTAACTTTAGTCTCATTTTCCTGTACTTTACGTTTTTGCAAACCTTCAATTGATTCTATTATTATTTCCGGAGTTTTAAGCAAATAATCTTTGATTATTTCTTGGACTCTTTCCTCTTCACATTTTCTTGCATCTTCGTTTTGTTTAACCTCTATGGAAATCGGCTTTGTAGAATAAGTTTTCATCGTTTTGAAAACAAATAAAGCTCCTATCACAAATATAACCAATATTGTACCTATAATATGCTGCATAAATATCCTTTAAATTTTATATCGTTTTTACTTTATTGTATGTATATGTCATTCCCGCGTAGGCGGGAATCCAGTACCTTTGTCATACCGCAACTTGATCGCGGTATCTAATTTATTATTTTAGATCCCGTGGTCAAGCCACGGGATGACACCACAAAATCTGGATTCCCGCCTACGCGGGAATGACATATAGAAATAAAACCCATTACTTCTGTCTTATTAATCTGCTCTGATCTCTTTTCCAATCTTTTTCTTTAATAGATTGTCTTTTATCATGTAATTTCTTACCTTTAGCAATACCAAGCTCAACTTTTACTTTATTCTTTTTATTAAAATACATAGAAAGAGCAACTAGAGTATAGCCTTTTATTCTAATTCTACCGATAATTTTCTTTATTTCTTTAGTATGCAACAATAATTTACGAGGTCTTCTAGTAGAATGATTAAATCTATTCGCTTTTTCATATTCCGCAATATGGCAGTTATACAAAAATACCTCATCTCCGGTATCTGCCGCATGACTTTCTTCTATAGAAGCTTTACCTTGACGCAAAGACTGTACTTCACTACCCTTTAATACAATGCCTGCTTCTAATCTTTCTTCAATAAAATAATTAAAAAGTGCTTTCTTATTTTGTGCAATAACTTTCTTATATTCGGTCATATTTTTATGGATAGTGATGTTATGATGTTTTCAATTTGTTTTTTAGCACTATCACTTGCTTCAGTTAATGGGAGTCTAATTTCATTTTCACATAAACCTAAATAATGTGCGGCATATTTTATCGGAATCGGATTAGATTCTACAAATAATGCTTTATATAAAGGCAGTAATTTCTGATGGATTTCTAATGCTCCTTTAATATCGTTCTTATTCCATTTTTCTAATAGCTCTTTACATATATTGGGAACAATATTAGAGGCTACAGAAGTCCACCCTACCCCACCTTGAGCGTTAAAAGCTAAGACTACTTCATCATTACCGGTTAAAATGTTGAAATCCTTTTTAACTGTTGCTCTAATCCGCAATGGACGTTCTAAATCTACTCCGCAATCTTTTAATGCTAAAATACGTGATAACTTGCTAAGTTTTAATATCGTCTCATCAGAAAAATCTACTCCGCTTCTAGTCGGTGCCGAATATAACATAATAGGTAAATTGCATGCTTCATGTATAGCCTCAAAATGCTTATAAATCCCGTGTTGGGTAGGTTTTACATAAGAGGGAGGACTAGCCATAAAACCATCTACCTTGATTTTTGTAGATTCCGCTGCAAGCTCGCACGCATAGGCAGTATTATTTGATGAACATCCGCTTATTATAGGAATACGCTTATTAACGATTTCTACGCTAGTTTGCAGTAATAATTTATATTCTTCAAAACTCAAGCTACTGCCTTCTCCAGTAGAGCCTGCAATTAATACTGCATCGACTTCATGCTTTATTTGATGTTTTAAACTTTTCTCTAAAGCATATAAGTCTAACTTATTATCTTTAAAGGGTGTTATAAGTGCGGTAATTAAACCTTTAAATATATTGCCCATAGTTTTTATTTTTTATTAATTCGTCATTGCGAGAAGAATTACGTAGTAATTCGACGAAGCAATCTCAGGAGTTTGTTATTATTTCATGAGATTGCCACGCAGTCTACGACTGCTCGCAATGACGTTTCTTCTACTCCCTAACCAAACGATCATATTCTTTTTTTAAGGTATTTGCAATTTGATGATCATCGAAAATAATCTTTTTACTGCCGAGATCTATAGAATCAATATTTTGTACCTCGATTGCCGTACCTGTAACAAAACATTCGGTAAAATTCTCTACTTGCTCTAATTTCAAACGCTCTTCTTTTACTTCTAGACCTAAATCTTGTGCAATTTCAATAATAGTTTGTCTTGTTATACCGTTTAAAAACCTATCGGCAATCGGAGTATATAATGTTTTATCTTTAACAAAGAAAATATTTGTTGTAGTGCATTCAGCGATATAACCTTCATAATCAAGTAATAATGCATCATCATAGCCAAGAGCTTTAGCCTCTTTTTTACTCGTTATTGCCATATTATATTGAGCGGCAGATTTAGATTGTACCGGCGTGCTATCAGGCATTGCTTTACGCCAGCGGCTTATATGCAAATTTATACCTTTCTCAAAAGACCTTGGCATTGATGGAATACCGGCAATTAAAAGATTAGTAGATAACTCAGGATTAGTAATATTTAACGATTCGTCTCCGCACCAAATAAGCGGTCTTATATATCCATCCTTAATATTATTTTGTTTTATTACAAGTTCATGAGCTTTTATTATCTCATCTACACTATAAGGTACTTTCAAACCTAATGCTTCTGCTGATTTTACTAACCTTTCCGTATGTTCTTTTAGCTTAAAAACTTTGCCGTTATAAGCTCTCTCACCCTCAAATACCGATCCTGAATAATGCAGGCTATGAGTCAAAACATGAATTCTTGCAAATTGATAAGGAACTAAATCACCGTTAATCCAAACATGCCAAAAAATTTGCTCTAGTTTTATCATTGTCATTAATTTATTTTTATATTAAAGTATTGTCAATCGTCATTGCGAGCGACTGTAGGCCTTGTTGCATGGCTCGAGAAACCCGTTCGATGTCATACCGTGACTTGACCAC
>NZ_CBCDJS010000125.1:0-3101 GCF_965035265.1 Rickettsia sp. | reverse complement strand
TTCAAGTATTGGGTATAAAAAACCTATGAATGTTTATCTGGATTACGTACAACATTATGAACAAATAGCAGCTCAATTTTAAGCAACATTACCAAGTACATTGTTCATATATTTTGTCTTGATTTTTCAGGCCATTATACTCAGCTCTTGGCAATAGATGCGACAGAGCCTTTTTAACTGTCTACTAAATTATAATTTAGTAGACATCACTTTTATAGAATTGAATCTTTATTTGTTGGCAATTTACAAATTAACTCTTACTTTAATACTACCTGTATGCCCTTGATATTTTTTCGCTAAATTAGCATCATAATTAATACCATATTCCATCATGTTATGTTTAATTGTAACACCTAAACCTAAATTATAATCTACTTTGTTACTTCTGTAGTTTATTGTTGGTAAACGCTCATCTATACCTTGTATTCTTGCATCAGTTGCAGGAGATTTATTTTTAATGTTATAGTTAACAAATCCATAAGCTTCTGGAGTAACTACTAGACTACTTGCATTACCTACATTATCCAGGTGTCTAAAATAAATATCCTGATACGCTCTAAGTCCCGCATTGCAGCTTAGCTTATTATAACTCTTTTTATGAACAGTTAAATTCTGAAAACTCGTGCCAGTTTCTGTATAACCTTTATCTCTGATTAATGAACCTATCGCCCCAAGACTAGATGTCACATAAGCGTTATTTCCTAAAGAATGATTATATCCAAGTGATACACTCCCGCTATATAAATGTGATTTATATTTACCAGATGCTACTTCACTATCAAGCGCATTCTTAGCTATAGCAAGATAACGCGTCTTGCCGCTTCTAATAGAACTCTCGGCATAAGATATAGTACTATTTAAATACCAATTATAATTTGGTATATTATATGCACTGTAAAGTGAGAACATATTAGTTCTTACTTTATCTATATTACCTATATTCTGGTCTTGTGGTCTTATACTAGTGTATGCGTTTGTATATGCAGCACCTAAAAGAATATTATCACATATAAGACTGTCAAAACCTATAGTATTACTATGTCCTTTTGTTTTGTAGCTACTGAAATATTCAGCGTTTTTGCCACTGACTTTATCTTTGTTATGATTTATTGAGGATCTAGCCCACATGCCATATCTAATATCTTCATATATGTTATTGTTATATCCACATGCATTATCATCACCAGCTGCAACGGCGGCTTGGCTCATGCCCAGACCAGTATGCGATAATCTATTATGGATAGCATTCATAGCAACTTTATTGGTATCTGTAAGTGTTTGGTGCAATGCTACTTGCACTATAGCACTATCTCTTTCTTTTGGATGATCTAATATTCTAGCAAACATCTCTTCTACTTGTTCTTTATCTAATAAACCCATATTATTCTTAAACTTTTCAGCGCTACTATTTGTTGTTACATGCTTTAATTTTTCCATAAACATATTATTCTGTACAGAATCAAAAACATAATCAGTATCTATGACATTGTTTGAATCATCATACGCATATAAAGTCAAAGAACTTGCATCTAACTTCCACTTCACAAACTTATTTTGTTCACCACTACTATCAAGTATAATCTGATGCTCTGGATCATTTAATGGTACTATGTGACTACCATCCTCCGCCAAAATAATATTATATTTAGTATTATCAGCTATTTTGCTGATATCACTATTAATAAATGACAATTTTACTATTAATGTACTTATATTTGATAAATCCAGAGTGCTACCTGGCGCAAGTATTATATGACCACCCGATAAACTAGATTCATCATATGTAGTATTTATCATGAGCTGATTAGTGAAGATATTTATGCCAGATAATGTCAATATCTTATTATCAAGTATAATAGTGCTATTACTCGCGCTTATATTACCTGCTATTGATATATTATCTGATACCTGGATATTAGAACTATTGATATTAATACTACGGCTCCTTACATCACCATTAAATATTACATTTGATCCATGAGATATATCTATATTACTACTACTTGATAATGTCTTATTAAATTTAGTATCACCATTTATAGTAATGTTGCCCTGGCTATTTACAGTATTTGCAAAATATGTACTACCACTCGTCTTTATACTGCCTTTAGTGTGTACTGTGCCTTGAAACTTCGTAATAACATTATCTTGATCAAAATTAATAGTATTACGTACATTTGTAGTCAATGGTGCAAATAATGAGAACGATGATAATGCGTCGCTACTGGTAGTATTAGCTAAAATATTATTACATGCAACATTACCTGCAAATAATGTTTTGCCTAATGTCTTAATATCTCCATTACTATTAATATCTCCATTAAACTCTGTATTATCATGACTTGATATATTGCCAACTGGACTAGTACTTGAGCCAATATTTCCGTTTATAATAGTATTATTAGCAAGATTTAAATTGACTGGCTGACCGCCTGTTATATTCATACCTCCTACATATTTCATATTAGAGAGGAATGTGATTGTTCCACTACCGTTACCTTGAAGTTCTGTTATAGAGTAATCGCCTGAAGTCTGAAATGCTACATCTCCTGCTCCTGCTTTCAGTATTGTAAGATTTGTTACTATTCCATCAACAACCCCCTTGCCTTCAAAATTAATTGTACCATTATTACCTCCCGTACTATTAACATTGCCGGTAATCTTTTGTCCATCTGCAAGCTGCAATATTCCTTCATTACCTGCAAAATCTACATTGCCTGTTATTCCGTTATTTGATATTAAAGTGCCATTACTGCTAAAACTTACCGTGGCCGTTAGTAAATCTGTTGCAGTAATTGGACCAATACCGCCAATATCCACATTACCTGCATATAGTTGTCCTACACTCGCAGCTGCACCTTGATTTAAGTTTACTTGCTTTAGCTTTTTATCAGCAGCTCCTACTACTCCTACATCACCTGCTTCTATTGTAATAGTACCTGTATTATCTGCGCTCGTTGTAATGCTGCCATTTACTCCTTTATCTGCTACTAAACTGCCATCTGCACTAAACAGTACATCACTAGTAAGTAGATCACTTGCAGTTACATTTGCTGCTGCATTAGCTACCTCTATAGTCTTAGCAATTGCTGCAGGAATTG
>NZ_CBCDJS010000124.1:0-3118 GCF_965035265.1 Rickettsia sp. | reverse complement strand
TTAGTATTTTTAACTGGATCCCGTGGTCAAGCCACGGGATGACACAATGGATTTTACCGCCTTTTCATCTACTCATTTGCACCATGACAATATTTATATTTCTTACCTGAACCGCATGGGCATGGCTCATTACGAGATACCCTACCCCAACTAGTAGGATCTTCAGGATTTCTAGCTTTAGGGTCAATACGTGATATAACAGGTTTAAGATCGGTCTCAATGCTACTTCCTGCATTATATTTACTAAATGCCGGATCTTCCCGACTTTCTTGCATATTTTTCTGGAGCTTTTTATGCTCAAGCGAAACATCTTCTTTTTGAATATGCTTTAAGTCGATATGGAAGTGATATACGGTTTGAACAAATAATTCTTTTAAATTATTAAGCATCTGCTCGAATAAATTAAACGCTTCTCTTTTATATTCGCTAAGAGGGTCTTTTTGTGCATAAGCTCTAAGTGATATACCTTGCCTTAAATGATCTAAGCTATATAAATGATCTTTCCAAACTTGATCAAGATTCGTTAACAAAATATATTTTACGGCATTATGCATTAACTCGCTACTATAAGCTTCTTCTTTCGACTTATATATATCATGAGCCATTTGTATAACGGCTTTGGTAATTTCTTCTTCCATTACGTCATTTTTACTTACTAAACTATGATCAAATTTTATAGAAAAGACCCGATGTAATTCTACGCTTAAATTTTCTATATCCCAATCTTCTCTGTAAGACCCTGTCGGCATAAAAGTTAGTACTACCTTTTTGGCTAGTTCCTCGGTAGTATTATTTAAGAAACCATGGCTATCTTTAGATTTGATAATTTCGGTGCGTTGCTCATATATTATTTTACGTTGGTCATTCATTACATCATCAAAACGTAATAAATTTTTACGTATCTCGTAGTTATGTCCTTCAACTTTTTGCTGAGCTTTCTCAAGTGAGCGACTAATCATTGGATGGTGGATAGCCTCTCCGTCTTTTAGTCCGAGCGTTCTAAGAACTCCTGATATACGATCTGACGCAAAGATACGCATTAAATCATCATCAAGTGATAGGAAAAATTTAGTTTTGCCTGGATCACCTTGTCTCCCTGATCTTCCTCTTAGCTGATTATCTATCCTGCGGCTTTCATGCCTTTCCGTACCTATCACAAATAAACCGCCTGCTTCAATAACCTGCTTCTTTTCCTCAGCAATTTGGGCTTTTATTTCAGCTATTTTAGCTTCATAACTATGATCTTTATCTAGCTGCTCTATTAACATTTCAGGGTTACCGCCAAGCATAATATCAGTACCACGCCCAGCCATGTTGGTTGCAATCGTTACCGCCTTAAACCTACCTGCTTGAGCAATAATAAAAGCTTCCTGCTCATGGAAGTTAGCATTTAATACTTTATGAGGGATTTTTTCTTTATTTAAAACGTTTGAAAGTTCTTCTGACTTTTCTATGCTTATCGTACCGACAAGTATAGGCTGCCCCCGATCGTAACAATCTTTAATCAGTTTTAAGATAGCATCATATTTTTCTTTTTTACTGCCGTAAATTTCATCATCAAGATCAAGCCTTGTTACCTTATTATGGGTTGGAACTGCAACCACATCGAGGTTATATATGTCTTTTAGTTCCGGTGCCTCGGTCATAGCCGTACCGGTCATACCCGATAATTTAGGATAATTGCGGAAATAATTTTGGAAAGTAATAGATGCCAAAGTTTGGTTTTCATTTTGAATCTTCACATTTTCTTTTGCTTCTAACGCTTGATGTAGCCCTTCTGAATATCTACGCCCTTCCATTACACGACCGGTAAACTCGTCTATAATCATTACTTTACCGTCTCTTACTAAATAATCTACATCAACAGTAAACATATTATGAGCTCTTAAGGCTTGGTTAACATAATGTACTAAAGTCAAATTCTCAAAATCATATAAACCGGAATCAGGTTTTATAATATCCTCTTTACTTAAAAGCGATTCTATATGCGTAATGCCTGTTTCCGTTAAATTGATAGTCTTTAGCTTTTCATCTCTTTCAAAATCGCTTGCATTAAGCAGGCGTATAATTTTATCAATTTTACCGTATAATTCTGAATTATCATTAACCGGACCCGATATAACGAGCGGCGTTCTAGCTTCATCTATTAAAATCGAATCAACTTCATCGATAATAGCAAAATTAAAAGGACGAAGTACTCGCTCTTGTATGCTATACTTCATATTATCTCTTAAATAGTCGAAACCGAGTTCATTATTTGTTGCATGGGTAATATCGGCATTATAGGCAGCTCGTTTTGCTTCATCAGGCATACCGCCAACAATACATCCAACCGATAAATCTAAAAAATTATAAATTTTACCCATGGAAGCAGAATCACGGCTTACTAAATAATCATTCACGGTTACAATATGCACTCCTTTTCCGGTCAAAGCATTTAAGTAAGCAGGAAGCGTTGCAACTAAGGTCTTACCCTCACCGGTACGCATCTCGGTAATCATGCCTCGATGTAATATAAGGCCTCCTATAAGCTGAACATCAAAATGACGCATACCGCAAACTCTTCTAGCTGCTTCCCTAACTACTGCAAATGCCTCATATACTATATCATCTAAAGTTGCTCCGTTTTTAAGTTTTTCTTTAAACTCCGCAGTTTTATTCTTTAACTCCTCATCCGATAATTTTTGTATAATAGGCTCAAGCGAGTTGATTTTCATAATCTCGGAAAATAGTTTTTTTACATTACGATCATTCGCTGTACCGAAAAGTTTTTTTAATATAGAAAGCATTAAAATCCTTAAATAATATTTTGTATTTAAAATATAGGCGATTTTACAAAATTATCAAATAATTAATGCCCTCAATATTGGGCAACCCGTAATTTTACTACATAAATATTTGTAAATTATTATTAATAAATAAAATATTATCAAATAGCTGTTGACGGCTGGGTATTATTTTTATAAAATTTAAGCTTATGTTAAACACAATATATGAGCCATAAATGAAAAAATTATCTGTTATATTTTTATCAGTTAGCATGCTGTCCAGTATTGCTTTTGCCGATACAAAAGATAAAGTAGTAGCTACCTATAAAGGCGGTGAAGTGAAAGAATCA
>NZ_CBCDJS010000123.1:0-3193 GCF_965035265.1 Rickettsia sp. | reverse complement strand
TTCCTTTTTGATTATCGCATAATTCACTATACTTTTCACCAATTTTATTATATGCAAAAAAAAGTAGTATATGAGTTTTCTTTGATTAATGAAGGTAGTTTAGTGCTAATTTCTGCTAATTCTATTGATGAATTAGCACTAAAAGCTTTAGAATACAAGTCTGAAGCTGTGCTTCCTCTTTCAAAATTATTCTTAGTCCATCTATTATTATCTGCAAAGCTAGATGGTAACTCGGATAGTTGTTGTAATATTTCTTGTGTAGTACCTACTACCGGTTGACCATTAATTAACATGTTAAACTATTAAAATTAATTAATCATATTGTAATAAAATTATATATCATTGTCAATTTTTTAATAGCCTTAATGCCGACAACCGCTACCGTGAACGTGAGGAGGATGAAGTTTTATGTGCTTTAGCATCTTTTTAAGGAGTGTATCACGCTTAAGTTTTGATAAATGATCTAAGAAAGTTTTGCCGTTTAAATAATCTATTTCATGCTGAATCACTGTGGCTAAAAAGCTTTCTGCTTCTAATTCTTGTTTATTACCGTTATAATCAAGATACTTTACCTTGATTGCTTTTGAGCGTGTAATAGATGCTTCAATGCCCGGAAACGATAAAGAACCCTCAATAAAAGTTTGTTTTTCTTCAGAAAAATAAGTTATTTCCGGATTAATAAAAACTATAGGTGATGATTTATTATTTTCATGTAGATCAACTACCGCTATACGCTTTAATATTCCAACCATATTAGCACCGAGGCCCACTGCTCTTTCTATATGCAAAGTCTGAAGCATTTTATCTACAATAGTACGAATATTATCATCAACAACGTCTATATATTCTGCTTGTTTTTTAAAAATATCGTTGGGTGCATAAACTATTTGATAGTAAGGCTTATCTTGATTCATTAATATACTCCGGATAAATAAAGAGTTATTTTGGTATTGCTAAATAAAGATAAATGTCGTCATTGCGAGCAGGTGTTGTTGCGTAGACCGGTTTATGTCATTCCCGCGTAGGCGGGAATCTAGAAAAATAACTTCAATATTACTACAGAATATAAAAATTTGTTTTTATATGGCTGGATTCCAGCCTACGCGGGAATGACATTGGTTAGGCTTTTCGATCCATGCAACAACGTCTCCTCGCAATGACGTAGCTTTTTCAAACCATCAATATTTATTTAGCAATTCCTATTTTATTACGATAGCTGACAATATATTCTCATTATAAGGTTCTTGCAAGTGAAATGAGCGTCTTTTGCTTGGGTATTTTAACGGATTTGTGTAAGTATCTTCACCAATATTTTTTATATCTTTAACGCCTGCTTCTTTAAGTTTTAACTCTACAAAAGCCGGTAAATCAAACATATAATGATTTTCTTTTATTGAGTTTATAAAAAACTGTTTATTGTTAATATCCTTACTTAGGAAAGCTTTATAATATTCCTCATCAACCTCATACGAACTTTGAGCTATAGCAGGACCTATCACTGCTATTAAATTCTTTGCTCCTTTTTCTGTCATTTTAGTAACTATATTACTGATAATATTATTTATACTTCCTTTCCAACCAGCATGCGCTGCTCCGATTATTTTACCGTCGCCACTTGCAAGTAGTACCGGTACACAATCTGCTGATTGTACCGCTAATACTAAATTTTTTTTAGTTGTAATGCTTCCGTCTGCGTCAGGTACGGCAATTATAGAATCATCAGCATTAACAATTTGGTTGCCATGCACTTGATTTAAAATTAAAATATCTTGTGCTTTAAAATAAGTAGTAATAGATTTCTTGTTTTCAACTATTTCTGTTTCATTTATAGAGTTATTTTTTTTTATATATCTATGACTAGAATTATTGAATGTTTTATCAAAAATTTTATAATAAATTGATTCGTTTATTAATCCTTTCATGAAAATGCCCCATATTAATTATAATAGTTTTATCAATACCTTATCCAACCGTTTACAAAAAAATAAACAGTTGGAAAAAATAATAGTACAATTTTACCAAGACTATAACCTAATTCCTATTATAGGCGTAGAAATAGAGTTTTATTTAAGTCCCAATATTGATATAGCTAAATTTGAAATACTTTCAAGAAAATACTTAGCTAGATTTAAAATTTCTAAAATAAAAAAAGAAAAAGGTAATAACCAATTTGAAATAGACCTCCCTCCTTCTGCAAACTTAATACAATATATAAAAAATATATTGGAGGTTAAAACTATTTTAAAAAAAATGGCACAGCAGTTAAACGGTTATATAGATTTTTCTCCTAAGCCGTTTTTAGATGATTATGGTAGTAGCATGCATTTTCATATTAATTTTAATTCCGAGTTCAATGATTATTACATAATTTTAGCAGCACAAGGGCTATGTCACTATATGTTAGACACCCTACTCGCTTTTATGCCAACTACTCTAGATTATTCACGGATAAATAAAAAATTTATGGCTCCTACGCATATATCATACGGTGGAAATAACAGAAGCGTAGCCGTACGAATTCCAAATTCTTTTCCTAAACGTTTAGAACATCGGTTATCTTCTCCCGAAACTGATCCGTATATAGCAATTTTTACTATTTTAAAATCAATATTATTGGCTTTAAAATCTCCTAATTCTCTCCAAAAAATAGAAAAAATTTACGGTAATGCTTTCGATCCGCAATATAATTTAACTCCATTACCGACATCATCTCAAGAGAGCTTTATGTTATTTAAAGCGGAGTTTTTTAAATAATTTGTATTTTAAATCTAAAAAATAATTGTTTTTTTACAACTAAAATAAAGATTGATATAAAGTTTTAAATATAAAACTGCCGAAATTGTTTCAATTAATTATTTTATTTTTGTAAAACTAAATACTTATGAAGTGCTTTAAGCTGCACTTCACTCTATATTTTCATAATTTTTCATTAGATAATTAAATTCTGCACCATAGATAAATATCATATTTATAATATAGAAGAATATTAATGTAACTATTATACTACCAAGGGAACCGTACATTAAATTTAATTGGTTGTAGTAGACTATATAAGTTGAAAGCAAATAGCCGCTTATTATCCATAATATCACGGTTAATAAAGCTCCTGGGAATACATCAACGAAATTTAATTTTACATTAGGTAATATATAATACAAAGACGAGGAACCTAAAAACAATAAAATTAAAATTA
>NZ_CBCDJS010000122.1:0-3236 GCF_965035265.1 Rickettsia sp. | reverse complement strand
GGATCGTGCTTTGTTACAGCGATTACAGAGGGACAAATATTTTGCACCAACCGAGCATAATCATTAAAATCTTTCAGTTTAGGTAATATAAGTACTTTATCGACAAACGTTAAAGAGCTTAAAATTTTTGCTCGTTGCAATTGATTATGGATAGGCTGACGTTTTTTATATTTAATAATTGTTTCGTCCGGCTCTAAAGCAACGATTAAGTATTTACCTTGTTTTTTAGCTTTGCGTAGAAATTCTATATGACCGTAATGTAATAAATCAAAACAACCGCCTACTAGAACTATTTTACTATTTATAGGACAGTTTTTATTTAAAGAAATATTCTTATAATATTCTATTTTAGGCATTTTGACAGCATTATAGTTAGATGAACAGGAGATAAGATTTGTAAAAATTAATAAAAATAGAAAAAGTCTAAGCATAATCTTCGTCTTTATATAAGTTAATTTTTATTAATTTATATAAAGGATTTAATTTTAATCAATAAAAAACTAATAAAACAGAAATAAAACAAAATTTTACAATTTTCTATTGTAATTTGTTTGTATATAGTTCATATTATTATTAGTAATGAAAAATTGATTCAAATAATCTTCAGAGCAATTTTAATGAATGATACCGCACTATCTTATGATTTAAATGGCATATTACCATCATCTTTTATTAGTGCACGTCTTAGGAAAATCCTCACCTCTGCCTCCTTATTATTATTTATAGGATTAGTTGTTTTTGTTTCTTTTGCCGTTAATAATTATGTTAACGACACTTTGTCTATAAGTTTAGTACAGCCTGATAGTAGTGAAGAAGAAACAATTTCATTTAAAGAAGTAGTAGTAAAAAAAGGCGATACTATAAAATCAGTTTTGATAGAACAAAATATCCCTAAAAATGAAATAGAAAAAATTGTAAATTTAGTAAAAGAGGGTAAATTATCTTCTGCTCTTAAAATAGGGCAACAAATTACTTTTGAATATGAAACAAAAATCACCGAAAACGAGAATGAAGATTTAACCTCAGAGGTAACGTTCTTAAATAAAATCGTTATAATTATCGATAAGCTAAAAACTATTGAAGTAATTAGAGAAGGTGATAATTTTAAAGTTGAAGAAATTGTAGTACCTTTAAGTAAAAAAGTTGCTAAATCGTCGGTAAGTATTGAATCAAATTTTATGTCAGCCCTTAAAAAACTGGGTTTATCGAATAATAGTATAATAGAGCTGATTAATGCTTACGCCTATCAAATCGATTTTCAGCGTCAAATAAAAAGCGGTGATACTGCAACCGTAATAACGGAAAAATACGTAACGGAAGACGGTAAATTTTCCCACCACGGTAAAATTTTATATGTTTCATTAAATCTTTCAGGAAAAGAGTATAATATATATCGTTATTCCCATGATAATAACGCAAATAATCAGGTATTTTTTTCTGAAGACGGTAAAAGCGTAAAAAGAAGCTTACTTAAAACTCCGCTAAAAGTTATAAAGGTTTCTTCACATTACGGTAATAGAAAGCATCCGATACTTGGTTATACTAAACTGCATAAAGGAGTTGACTTCGCAGCTCCAACCGGTACACCTATATATTCCGCAGGAAACGGAGTTATAACAGAAATAGGGTGGAAGTCGGGTTACGGAAAATTTATTCAGGTAAAACATAGCGGGACGCTATCTACTGCTTACGCTCATGCTTCAAATTTTGCAAAAAATTTAAAAGTGGGAAGTATAGTAAAACAAGGGCAGATCATAGCATATGTCGGAAGTACGGGTAGAGCTACAGGACCACATTTACATTATGAAGTTAAAATTGACGGCAAACACGTTAATCCTATGTCAGTTAAGACAACACCGGGTGTAGAATTAAACGGAAAAAATTTAGAGAAATTTAAACAATTTAAGAAAGAAATAAAAACTTTAAATGTTAAGCTTGATAAGGAATTGCAAGCAGAGAAAGCAGTTGAGGTTTCATTGTAGAGTGAATCCTTGTCATACTGTAATTAAGTTGGTATTGCACGACTCTTATGTCATTCCCGCGTAGGCGGGAATCTAGTAAAACCTATAAAAAATAAGTTTTTTATAAGTTTATTTTATCATATATATTAAGGTTATTTTTTTCTGGATTCCCGCCTACGCGGGAATGACATTTACATTTATGTTCCTACTATTTAAAAAACTATACCTAACATTCGCTCGTAGTAGTCGTATAATAATAACATTAGTTATTATTGATCAGTTAAGCAAATGGTGGTTTATTGATAATTTAAGATGGAAACCGGGCTTAATGCTTAAGGTTACTTCTTTCTTAAATATGGTTTATACTTGGAATTACGGCATCAGTTTTGGATTAATGCGTGAATACTATCAATATAGTAATGCTATTTTCTTAATAACGAATACGCTTATTGTCTGTTACTTATACTACCTAATGGTGCGTTCAAAAACGATTGGAGGCTTTGCAGGTTATAGTTTTGTAATCGGTGGTGCCGTCGGTAATCTAATTGATAGATTTTTTAGAGGAGCAGTCTTTGACTTCATTCATTTTCATTATCAAAATTATAGTTTCCCCGTATTTAATTTAGCTGATTGCTTTATTACAATAGGAGTAATTATCTTAATAGAAGATTATTATAGTACTAAAAAAGTTATTGAAGAAAAAGCTAAAGAGAATTATGATAATGCCCAAATTGGAGCTATGGCTGAAAAAATTCGTAACACCGATCATAACGGTGACGATATAGTGAATTAACTTGGACTAGGGACGGTTAATTTAAAAGCGAGACTGCACAGCGTATATATAATGTGAGCACAGTCGAGGCGTGCAAAATTAGACTTCCTGCATAAGTCATCTTCTAAAGGTAATTTGTACGTCGAACCGGTACTCGAATCCTCACGTACGTTTGAGTACGCTGCGGTTCTGCGTTCCGTGTCTCCTTCAAATTTCTCTTTATAAGATGACTTATGCAGGAAGTCTGTTGATTGTCCCTAGTCCAAGTTAAAAAACTATAAAATATAATTTTAATCTAAAGGTGTTTAAGTGAAAAAAGTTTTTTTATTATTTACTGTTTTATTAATTACTTCTGCTTGTAGTAAAAAGTTAAAAGAAACAGTAGGCATATCAACAGCTGGACCTAATGAGTATCAAGTACAGCGTACTAAAGCAATTGCAACATTGAGTGCTGGCTATCAACAAGCACTTTCTTATGCCAAAACGCGTGTACAGGGTCCAGA
>NZ_CBCDJS010000121.1:0-3451 GCF_965035265.1 Rickettsia sp. | reverse complement strand
AGCTATCGCAAGGTTACCGCCGATGCAATGACCTATTAAATTAATGTCTTTAATTTTCAAACTATCTATTACTTCAATTATTTTATGCACATAGTCGTCTAGTAAATATTTAGGTTCTTCAATCTCTAACCAATCTATTAAATAAACTTCACCATAGCTTCTCAAATTTTCAATAAAGCTTTTATCCCGAGCTAAAAAAAATATTTCCGGTGAGTTGAAGATAGAAGGAATGATTAGAAAGGTCCTACTGTCATTCCCTCTATCTATGTCATTCCCGCGAAGGCGGGAATCCATCTTATAGCATATTAACCTATAATACTCCGTTTGCATTACTATTTTACCGGATTCTAAATATTTATTACCTAGCTTATGTGTCTTTGTATAATTATTATATAGGTCAAAATATTCCTGTAGTTTATTACTATCTAGCATCACGAGTATATCCTAAGTAAATAAAGAACAGTATACGAAGATTAACTTTAAAAAGAGCTAGAAGTTCATAAGACGAGGGGTGGAGCGTATGTATAATACGTGGCTACCTGCGAACTTATAGAACGACAACGCTAATTTTTGAAGTTAATCGAGTATACTAAATCCTTGACAAAAGGCTGAGTATATTATATAAGTTCAGCACCTTCAGAATGTAACAAGCAGTATATCACCTCTAAAATTTTAGAGGAAATATCTTTTCATAAAATCTTGAAGTGCTTAAGTTTTTTTTTTGTCCTTAGGGCTTTATAATGCTAAGTACCTCATCACGATCGTTTAAAAATAAATTTAGAGCTGCATTTTGGCCTGTACATAATTACGAACTCGGAAAATTTATTCCGATGAGTGCCTTAATGTTCTGCATTCTATTTAATCAAAATATCTTACGAATATTAAAAGACAGCATCCTAATTTCTGAAATTAGTGCAGAAATAGCAGGTTTTGCTAAAGTTTATTGCGTTACGCCTGCCGCCGCTTTATTCGTAATTATTTATGCTAAGATGATTAACCACCTTACATTTGAAAAAATCTTTTATTATTTAAGTGCATTTTTCATCAGCTTTTTTGTTTTATTTGCTTTTGTTATTTATCCTAACATCCATATTTTTCATATACATCCCGATAATTTAGCCGAACTAATGGAGCGTTATCCTAATTTTAAATGGTATATCTCACTAGTAGGAAATTGGGGCTATATAGTATATTACAGCCTTGCTGAGCTTTGGCCTAATATTTTTTACGTACTATTATTTTGGCAGTTTGCTAATGAGCTTACTACTACCGAAGAAGCAAAAAGATTCTATACTCTCTTTTCGTTGTTCGGTAACTCTTCCCTAATATTAGTCGGCTTTTTAATGATGAATTTATCCTCAGAAGATACTATTATTAAAAAGTTTATGAATATTTCGGATAGTAAAATCACTTTAGTTCAAGTATCCACGACAATTGTAGCAATCGTTGCCGTTGTTTGTTGTTTATTAATTCGGTTTATTAGCAGGAATGTTTTTACAAATCCGTTATTTTACGCTAAAGCAAAAAGCGGTAGATCAACCTCTGAGCGTATGGGACTAATTAAAAGCTTTAAATATATTATAAAGTCAAGATATCTATGGCTACTTTTAATTTGTTCCGCAGCTTTTGGGTTCGCTATTAACTTAGTTGAAGCCGTATGGAAAGCAAAAATTAAGGAACTGTATCCTACCGTTAATACTTATGCTGAATTTAACAGTTTATATATACTTTGGACCGGTGTTGCGATAATGGTCATGACCATCATCGGTAATAACATTATGCGTATGCATAATTGGTTTGTAGCAGCAGTAATTTCGCCGGTAATAATTATGGTTACCGGCATCTTGTTTTTTGTACTTATAGTATTTGATCAACAAATTTTATCATTATTTGACGGAGCAATTTTAATGTCGCCTCTTGCTCTTGCCGTTTCGATCGGCGGTATTCAAAATATTTTAGCTAAAGGTACTAAATATTCTATATGGGATACTTCAAGAGAAATGTTATATATACCGCTTGATGATGAACTTAAAACCAAAGGTAAAGCTGCTGTCGACGTGATAAGCGCGAAAGTCGGCAAATCCTCTAGCGGTCTTGTGCAATCTATTATTTTTACTTTAGTTCCAACCGCTACTTTTACCTCAATCTCACCGATTCTAATGGTAGTATTTACTTTTGTATGCTTAGCATGGATTTATGCCGTAAGGAAAATATATTTTGAATATCAAAAAATAGCGTAAAATAAATTATTGTCATCCTAGCTAACTTGATCGCGGGATCTAAGGATACAGCCTGTGACACAAGATACCGTGGTCAAGCCACGGTATGACACTGAACGCGTTTTTCAAACCCACGCGGGCAAAGCCTTTTTTAGCTAGAAACCTAGCAGCATAAACCTATTGATGCTACTATGAATCAATCTCTCCTAAAGCTTTAGTATCTATATTATCTAAGAAAACCTCAAAGTCCTTTAAGATATTTTGAACATCTTTTAAGATAGGATCAAATTCGTCTTTACTTTGAGAAGAAGGTGGTTTAAATGAAGCTAGAACAACTTTTTCACTCTTTATAAAATTATGAAGCTGAGGCTGATCCTTAAGTTTAATAGTAACAACTTCACCTACTAGAGAGTTCGTATATCCAAACTCATTAATTGGGTTTGGATGCGTAATTTCTGTTTTTTTTTGAAGTATTATCTTCCTTATGCTTAGTACGGAATGAAAAAATTCTAGATAATGGCATTTGATTTACATTTTATTTAAAAAATACCATTATAGGAAAATAATTTATATTTAACAAGCAAGATGGTTAATTTTTATAAACTTTTCTATCATTCTAGTGACAGAGCGTTCTAGCTCTATATTTAATTTTGAATAATCGGAAAAGTTAAACCATTTAAGTTCATTCGATTCGTTATTTTTTATATAATTATCATTATTTACTGTTTTTAGTAAAAATCGTACATCATAGTGATAATGAGCGGGCTCTTTATGAGTTTGTGGAATATAATGAACGTCGACATCAAAAATCTCCTTATTTATCTCTTTGATCTCATTAATTCCGGATTCTTCCATAGCTTCTTTAACTGCTACATTTAATATATTACTATCTCCATCACAATGACCGCCCGGCTGAAGCCATTTATCAAGCTTTTTATGATGCGTCAATAAAAATTTAGTTTTATCATTATTAAGTAAGAAAGCCGAAGCAGTGAAATGCCCTATTTGTAAATCTCGGCTAAAAGGGTTTTCATATTCATTTAAAAATTCAAGCATTTTTGTTTTTGTAACAATTTCTTCAGGATATATAGTAAATCATATAGTATTAGGTGCAGTAAAAAACTTTTTTAAAGTTTCGTACAAGTTTGCGAATTCAGTAATTTTATTCTTAATCCATCGTTTCATATTAGCCCAGAATTTTTCTATCGGATTTAAATCCGGTGAATATGGCG
>NZ_CBCDJS010000120.1:0-3478 GCF_965035265.1 Rickettsia sp. | reverse complement strand
AACCTATGAATGTTTATCTGGATTACGTACAACATTATGAACAAATAGCAGCTCAATTTTAAGCAACATTACCAAGTACATTGTTCATATATTTTGTCTTGATTTTTCAGGCCATTATATATCTACTTTAGCATTATTATTACCGCCGTATCCGTGCGGTGCTCCTATAGCATTTTGCACTGCTGCTTGAACTTGATTATTATTAACAATGTTATTAATTAACCTTACGGCTTGGATTAGCATCAGAAACTCTAAATTCAGCATTATTATATCCATAAAGATTAACATTACCTATAGCGATATCGTTATCAAAATTAATTATCTGACCACCTTGTGTAAGGATAATATTATCATTATTTGCCGGTGCATTTTGAACCCCATTATTACTCACCCAACCTATATTGTTCATCGTAGAAATATATCCGTTTCTAACCGCAATATCCGCAGCCAAGCTTTCCATACTTGCAAGTAGTCCAATACTACTGGTTGTTAGTAAAAGTTTATTTAAAAAAGTTTTTTTCATATTAGTCATAATTTCCCCTATAACTTTGTTGTTTTTAATGATTTACCACTTAACTTATTGGTCATTATACATTATTTATTTACAACACTCAACAATTAATTAATAAATTTACTAATAGTTAATATTTATTAACTATTTATGATTAAGTAGCTTATGAAATTTAAGGGAAATAGGTTGGTTTAATGGAAGGAAAGGGTTATGGGTAGTCGTCATTGCGAGGAAATTGCATAGCAATTGACGAAGCAATCTCAGGAATGTTTGACGAGATTGCCACGCAGCCTACGGCTGCTCGCAATGACGTCAAAACAACACTTTACTCATCATCTATATTAGAAAGCTCATCTTGTAATTCTTGAGAAAATATATCCTCATCATCGTTAGAATCATTCGGTTTCTTGAAAGAGTTTTTGAAATTATTTAGGTCTTTATTTTCAAATATTTCAATAGATTTTAAAGTCTCGTTTGGAATTATAATTATAATATTTTTACTTAATTCATCTAAATAATCAGTGGTGACGGAAACTTTTAATACTCCTCCATATTTGCTCTGTTTGCTACTTACTACAAAATCTTTTAAAGATTTACTTTTAAAATAATTCTCAGAAGTAAAGATCATTGTTATAAAAAATAGTACTACCGAGATAGCAATACCTACGGCAAGTCCTGCCAGTAGCCCTAAGAATCTATCAATAAAACCGTTTCTCATAAACGAAATTATAGCAAGAAATTTATAAACAATAAAAACACATAAAATTAAAGAAATAACATAGGATATAACACCGGCGATAATTATTTTTATAACCTCATTATCCATATATTTCCCGATTAGTTCAGAAATATACGGATATAAGAAATATCCTAACATTATCGAAGTAATAAAACCGAGTATTCTAGTTGAAAACCCGATTATGCCTTGGTATAAGCCAAAAAATGAGAAAATAGTAATAATAGCAAAAATAGTAATATCAAAAAATGTGATCATTATTGTTAACTTCTATTGAATAATTTAGTTTAAATCTTATATACTTTAAGAGGTGATCTATAAAGATATTATAAATAATAATTTATGTATGAGCGATAAAATTTTTCATAACCTATCCGGTAAGACTCTAGTTGCTACGCCGCATGTAATTACAAAGGGCATTTACCATAAATCCTTAATTTATATGTTATCACATACGGAAGAAGGAGCGATAGGATTAATATTTAACCGCTTGGTAAATCATATAGACTTAAAATCATTTTTTAAAATAAAAAATGACGAAACAACAGACCTTGTTATGGTTCCTATATATCTCGGCGGTCCTGTGGAACATGAAAAAGGGTTTTTTCTTCATTCTACCGATTATGATAAAAATTTGTTGTTGGATTTCCATAATGATTTAGCAGTAAGTTCTAATGTAGAAATTTCGGAAGATATAGTTTTCGGCAAAGGACCTAAAAATAGTTTATTCATTATTGGTTATACCGCATGGAAACCAGGGCAGCTTGAAGAAGAATTAGAAAAAAATCTGTGGCTGATTATGGATTGCAACAAAGAATTTATTTTTGCCGATAATCCGGAAAATAAATGGCATAGTGCATTAAAGCATTTAGGTATTGATGGGATGCATTTTTCTCTGCAAACAGGAAATGCTTAGATAAAGTCATTAGGCATGGTTTATGTGTCATTCCTGCGAAAGCAGGAATTCAGAAAAAAAAATGATAGAAACACAAAAAATTATATAAAATGTTTAGTATATAATTTGCTTAAAAAACTGGATTCCAGCTTTCGCGGGAATGACATAAACGAGTTATGCAACAACGTTTATAAGCTCGCAGTAATAACATTTTTATTTAATCAACATTTTTCGGCAAACCTAAAACAATAATGCTTTAAAAATTTTCCCTGACTGCTAATTAAATAGACAAAATTAGAGTGTTGTAATTCATATTTATTTGTTTTTGCATCAAATATTTTTAACGTATAAAAGACCTTAAATTGATCTGCTAAGTGCTGGATATCTTGTACTTTTCCTGTTAAACCTATAAAATTAACATCTATTTTTTCTAAATATTTTTTTAATACTTCACTTGTATCATACTCAGGATCTAGAGTAATAAAAACTACTTGTACTAGAATATTCTCTTTCTTCAAAATCTTAATAATATCTTCTACTTTTTTTAATGCTTGATTGTCATACAAAGAATAAGTAGTACCAAAATAAATTAAACTTAAATGACCTTGCAAATGGGTACTATCAAATTTCTTTCCTTCTTGATCTATAAGAGCAAACTTAACTTTAAGCGAATCGTCCATACTACTGGTTTTCGCATCAATCTTAAGCTTAGACGGTGTTAATGAAGAATAAAATAAACATAAAAATATTATGCCCGTAATCATAGCTAGGGCTATAAAAATTTTTATTACATACATTTGGTTTTTATTATTTTTCATAACATAAGTAATTATTAATATTTATTTATAATAAAACTTATTCTTATCATATATGCAATAAAAATCATCTTCTAATATATTAAATATTGTAATATCTAAACTGTAATATTTTTATCACATACATATTTTTAGTTAAAATAAATTAATTAATTAACTAACTAAGTTGAAATTTTTTGAGTTAATCTTAAGGTTAAGAACAAAATAAAAAAACAACTGATAAGGATGATTAATATGTTAGATTGGTCAAAAATGACTAAAACACAACAACAGCAAGAAACGGAAAAATCTGTTTTTGAAATATTAGAACCGGTTAAGCTGATAAATGAATATGAGAAGAAATATGCACCTATTATTAATGAAAGTAATAAAGCTATATAGTAAATCATATAGTATTAGGTGCAGTAAAAAACTTTTTTAAAGTTTCGTACAAGTTTGCGAATTCAGTAATTTTATTCTTAATCCATCGTTTCATATTAGCCCAGAATTTTTCTATCGGATTTAAATCCGGTGAATATGGC
>NZ_CBCDJS010000119.1:0-3511 GCF_965035265.1 Rickettsia sp. | reverse complement strand
CTTAAAATACTAATAATTTCAGTATTTTTTCTGGATCCCGTGAATAAATCACGGGATGACAATGACAAAATCGAGCCATGTAACAAAGCTTAAAAGTTATACAAATAGTACTATTAAAGCGATTCTTCGCTTGAAAATAAAGTCTTTAATAAAACTCTTCCACAAAAAATAAAATATAGAATTTCTTATAATTATTTCAATAAATGATTGCAAATATTTTTTAATTAATTATAATAGCTCAACCTTTGGTATTAATCCTATAGTGAAGTATATTGGATTAGGTGAGATTTATAAGAAATATTTTAATTTTGTAGCAAAAAAGAATTTAATTAGCTTTAAAATTATTTTGTTCCACATAGGATGATCAAAAGCGGTTTTACGCCTTAATTATTAAGAATAGATTTTTTGTTGAAGCTCTAGGCAAGGTTAATCTAGTATGTATATACTAAGATAGAACTTAAAAAATTGGCTGCGTCGTTCTACAAGATCTGTGGTACTGAACGTTTAAGTATACGTTGCGTTCCTTGCCTTGTGAGCTCCTTGTTCTTTTCCAAGTTGATCTTCGTATCTATTCTTTATTTACTTGAGGTATATATTCGTTTAATTTAAAAAATTGGTAATAAAAGTTTCTAGCTTTTGGTCGGTTAAACTACGCTAACTAAAATTAATAAGATTTTAGAAAAATTACTATTCTTATTTAAAAAAATCTCATAATTTATACAGTTAAGAAAGACTAAAATAAGATAATTTATATTTTATAGTGAACTGCTCCCCACGTTGTAGCACGTTGCTCGTCGTCTTGCCTATTAATATATAGGCTCTACCCTCGCTCCTATCACAAAATGGGGCTGAGTTCACTATATATGTAAAACTTAAAAAAATAGAGTTCTAAAAGAAATCTAATTAATATGAATTTAGGTTCTGTGAACATTTCTAAAATAATATAATTATGGTTCTTTTTTGCTGCAAGTTATAAGATTTTTTTGAAATATGAATAACTATTCCTACAAAAATCTTATTAATTTTTGCTAAAAAATAACTCAAAATGTAAATTAATTAAAAATGTTCACAGAACCTAGAATAAAAGATACAAATAATAGGGTAGGTAGTGCGAAGCTCGCCACAAGCTTAATTTTTCCTATTAATATCAACTAAAGCTGAGTTTTATTAATATTTCTAAAAATAGCAAATAAATTAGAGATATTAACAGAACTTAATAAATTTATTGCTTTAATTGGTATTTAGTTATTCGTAAGTATAACTATTAACTGAATTAGTATAAATTAAGGAGGTAGTTTTGCTCCAAAGGGTTATTAAACATTTAAATCATAATTTATCTAAACATGATATTACTGCTCAAATAACAGGTAGGATCAAACATCCAATATCAATTTTATATAAATTATATCGTAAAGGTATAAAGTTAGAAGAATTAACAGATATTTTTGCGATAAGAATAGTGGTAATAGATGAAGAGAAGTGTTATAAAGCTTTAAAAGTAGTTCATAATCTTTATGAGTATGAAAAGGATAAATTCAAAAATTATATTCTTAATCCTAAACCAAACGGCTATCAATCTTTGCATACTATTATTACAACTGAGGAAAATTATAAAATAGAGATACAAATACGTGATCATAATATGCATTATCATGCAGAGAGCGGTGAAGCTGCACGCTGGAAATATAAAAATAGTTTTTAGGCTCTGTGAACATTTCTAATTGATTTTTTATTTTGACTCTTTTCTTCTGCAAATTATAAGATTTTTTTAAAATATGAGTAACTATTTCTTCAAAAATGCTATTAATTTTCGCTAAAAAATACCTCAAAATAAAAAATCAATTAGAATATGTTCACAGAACCTAGCTAAAATAATGGGAGTGTTGAAATATGATTCTTTTCAGTAATTTTGTCGTTAAAATTTGTCTGTGCTCCTCGCGTACGCTTAAGCTGTGGTAACTCGCCTGCATTTTGCCTAAAAATTCCTCAAAAATAATTTATATTTCAACACTCCCATAATGCGAGTAGCAAATTATTGTATAATCCACTATTCGTATTAAAATATTGTAGACTTCTTGTATAACTTGCTTCTAAGGGTAATTTGTGAGTCGAATCGGTACTCGCATCCTCACGTACTAAAGTGTACGCTGCGGTGCTGCGTTCCGCGTCTCCTACAAATTCCTCCTTATTAGCTGTGTTATGCAAGAAGTCTAATATAAAAGGTGAAAGGCGGCTTCCACTTTTTATATAAATTAAGTAAATGTATTCTATATAACAATTGAGCAATACAAGTAAAGCTGAATTTTTATTTTGTATTATTTTGAAGTTTTAAAAAGAAATTTCGTAAACCGACTTTTTGAAATATTTCTTTTTGTTCTGAAGGGAAATGTTGCTTGATAAAATTAGTGCAAACATTTAATAGTTGTTGTTCTACGGTACGTATTTCTAAATAAGCTGCTATGAGCAAGAAACTTTCTATAGTCTCTTTTACTGTTTCTAAAGCCTTTTCCGGAGATTTAGCATTTATAGTTTGTAAATTATGCAGGCGATCAAATACTTTAATAAGTGCGATATCATATCTTTGTTCTTGGATTAATAAATTTAACATTTCACCTGAGCTAATTTTACCGTACGGCTTAATTCTTGTTAAACGTTCTACGTTATCGGCAATATTCTTATCAAAAATTTTACTAATATCAGCATGTGTAAGTATTGTATCCTCTATAGTATCATGAAGAAGGGCAACATTTATCATATATGATTTGTAAAGTTTAGGAGCTTCAAGAGCCGTAAAATCTGCAAGCATGATTGCAACTTCTATAGGGTGAGAATAGTATGGCTCCCCTGATTGACGCATTTGAGAAGCGTGATATTTACGGGTATAATAAGACCTTTTTCAATTTCTGTTATATCTACAGGTGAGTCTACTATAGTATTCAAATATTTAATTCGATCAATTAATTTTTTACTATAATCACAAATCTCAAATTTTTTCTGCCAAATATCAATTTCTTCCATAAACCCACTAATTTTTTATAAACATGTACATTATCAGTATAAAATATTTTTATAAGAAAATTAATAAGATTTTAGAAAGATAGAATATTTATTTTTTAAAACTTATCAATAATCGATAGTTAAGCACAAATAAATTATAAGTCGTCAGTATTATATCTAAATTTTTAAATCTAATCGTATTTCTGTGATTTTTTTACATAGCTATATAAAGTAAATATTAATTTTTATTAATATAAATAAATGTATATATATCCCTAGTAGTACCCATTGTTTTATATGAAAATAAAAAAATAATTAATAAAATTTAATAAAAAATACTTTTTTTATTTATTTTCAAATATTTTTTTCAATTTAATAATTTATAACTTCTTGCAATATATTAAAAATCTAGTAAGTATTGTTAATTGTAAAGGTAGATTATTATTCAATCTATTTTTATAAATTAGTTAATAAAATATTAAATAAAGGTAAAATTATGACTAAAAAACTAGTT
>NZ_CBCDJS010000118.1:0-3551 GCF_965035265.1 Rickettsia sp. | reverse complement strand
AAGTCGGTATATTTAATGAAGCTTTACCGACAACGCAAGACTATGACTTATGGTTTAAAATTTTCCGTGTTGCTCCTATTCATTTTGACGAGTCTATCCTAATTAAATCTCGCTTTCATTCAGAACAAGGTAGTAAGAAAGTATCAAATCATAATGAAGAATGCAATGTATTATGGTCATCGTTTCTTCACGAGTTAACAGAAGAAGAAATGATTAAAATGGAAGGTTCTTCTTATTTATTTTTAATTCGTACAGCTAATTTTTTATCAAATAATACTCCATATAATAAAGCCTGTGATTTAGCAAATACTATGGCTAAGCAAGTACTACATGATACTAAAGTTAGTGTTATTATACCGGTATATAATAGAATAAATTGGGTAATTGAAGCTATAGAAAGTGTACTTATTCAAACACACAAAAATTTTGAGATACTTATAATAGATGATGGATCGACTGATGATATATCACAATTAACTTCAATATGCAAAAAAGATAAAAGAATAAAATATTTTCATAAAAAAAATGAAGGACCTGCTGCTGCACGTAACTTAGGTATTAAAAATGCTATAGGAAAATATATTGCTTTCCTTGATTCGGACGATTTATTTTATAAGGATAAAATAGAAATTCAATTAAAGTTTATGGAAGAAAATAATTTTATATTTTCTCATACTTCATATAAAAAAATAAATGAAAAAGGAAAATATATAGAATCTGTTCATTCCGGGTTTTTTAGTGGAAATGTTTTTCCTAAAGTCATACAGACTTGTCCAATAGCAATGCCGACAGTTATGGGAACTTTGACGTTATTCCAAGAAAATTTATTTCCTGAAAATATAAGAAGCGGCGAAGATTGTTGTTTATGGATATCCATTGCTAGTAAAAACTCAATAGGCGGTATAGACAAAGAATTGTCTAAAGTACGAATTAGCGGCGGTACTAATACGTTTATGGATCCAAATAAATATTCAGTAGGTTTAATAAATATTACTTCTTATGTTCTTAATGATTCTTATTTAAGTAAATTTAGTCCGTTTACTATTAATTTGTTATTAGCAGCTGTTACACAATTAAGATTATTAGAAAATAAAAATGAAGACTATAAAAAAAGTAATATTTCTTTTTTCAAAAATAACTATGTAATTCAAAAAATACGAACCTATTGCTTTGTGACAAAAATTTTGATTGTATTAACTATTACTTCTATAAGGCAAGAAGGAATGCGTGTAACAATTTCTAGAATACAAAGATGGCTTAGCAAGCATATATAAATAATTATTCCTCAAGTATCTTAACTTTTGATCCATCACCGATTTTAGTCATACCTTCCGTAACAACTAAGTCGCCTTCTTTAATATCATCAGAGATGATTTCAATTAAACCTTTAGTACGCGTACCGGTTTTTACGTATAATTGTTTTATCGTATCACCGTCTATTTTATAGATAAAGTTACCTTGATTATTTCGTTGAATACAACTTTCAGAAACGGTTAGATTTTTATGTGGATTAATTATAAGCATAACATCTACATAACTATTATGTAGGATTTTTGTACCCATAGGTAAAATAATTTTAGCTGTTAAAGTGCCGTTATCTGATAAGTAATGCGATACTGCCTCGATTTTGCTTTTAATTTTTCCTGCAATTAAAACTTCAGTATTGACTCCAACTTTTCCGCTTAAAGACTCCGGTAATTCAATAAAAATACTTTGTGAGTTTTTTGTTCCGGTAATGCTAAAAAGATAATCGCCTATTTTTATTTCATCTCCGACCATAGATTTAATAACACCTATTTTACCTGGGTATGGTGCAGTAATTATCATATCATTGTATGTTTTTAGGGCTTTAGAGTAATTAAATTTGGCATCTTCAAGTTCACTTTTTGATCTTTTATGTTCTTCGCTGCTTACAAACTTTTTAGCAAATAAAGCTTCTTTTCTATTAAAATCTTCTTGTTTTGTATTTAATAAAGCTTCTGCTCTAGATTTAGTGGTTTCTGCTATGTTTTTATCTATAACTAGCAATATATCCCCTTTTTTTACTATTTCTCCTTGATGTGCCGAGACTTTTTCAACTACTCCGGTGGCATTAGCATAATAATCACGGCTATTATCATTTTGACATTGCCCTACAATATTAAATATGTCGTAAAGCTCGGCAATTTGTACTTTAGTTGCTTTTACCCCTGTAATTTTTTCTTCTTCCTTTTTACTCGCCATACTAGAAAGAGAAATAAGTAAGACAAAAAAACTGATATATTTTATAAACATAATATTACACTCTAAGATGCATGGGTGTCATGCCGTGGCTTGTCCACGGCTATAGTACCGGACATTTTTTATTCTATGTCATTCCCGCGTAGGCGGGAATCCATTACTTTAAGGCCTTTTAAAGCTTCATTTGAAAAGTAAAAAATCTTTGAAATTAAGATTTTTTAAAAGCTCGATTTATCTCACTTTACCCTGGATTCCCGCCTCCGCGGGAATGACATCGAGGGCTTTTTAAAAACTGTCTAGTACTATAAGTCCACGGCATCTAGGAAAAGCAGCTAAAGCGTATATTGTTATGAATTTCTAGCTGGATACCGTGGACAAGCTACTAGATGACAAAGTATGCCCCTTAAGTTCTTCATCCGTTAGCCATTTATATTCTTTTTCTAGAATTTCAAATCTAATTTTTTCTAATTGTTCATCAAGATCAGGTTCAGGAACGCTAGCAGAACCCATAAATTCAAATCCTTGATAGTTAATTTTAAGTTTATTACAAGTTTCTTGTAATGATAATAAATTTTCTTCTATGTCATCAATAAATATTATTGATTTAGGATAATAATTCACTTTACGCAATACATATTCAAGTACGCTTCCTTTATCATATTCTGCAGTATAAATTATTCCGTCTTTCAAAGTAGGTTTACCGTAACCGGCATTAAAATCTTCTATTATAATTTCATCCTTTAAAGGTGAAAATTCTTGAAAGTTTACTTTTAATTTAGCAAGTTCATGAATTCTCCATTCAATCATATCTTCAATTGTACCGAATTTTCCGGTAGGAAGTTTAGTAAGACCCATTGCTGGTATATTTTTTTCTTTAAGTAAAGCAAATATTGTTAAGATATCTGGGTTAACAAATCTAGCTTTCCTATCTTTAAGAACAATGCTAAGTAATAATGCACATTCTTTTCTAGCAAGTCTTTTTTCAATGTCCACCATTAATTCTTTTCTATAATCATGTGTTAACCGAGATTCATCGCTATCCATCACAATTACTTCATCAACGTCAAAAAGCACCAAGCTAGTATTATCTGCTTGCTTTATTGCTTCTATAACTTCTTTAAAATCATGAATTTTATTTATTTTGCTGTACATACTTATTATTGCTTATTTATATTGTATTTATTACTTCTTCTAAGGAATTAGATATTATCCTTAAATCTTCTTCTCTAGATAAATTATGGTGACCATCTTTAATTAGTTTCATTACTATTTGTTTACTCGTTATTTTTTCTAATAATTTTACGGAAACATTATAAGGCACATCTTCGTCT
>NZ_CBCDJS010000117.1:0-3612 GCF_965035265.1 Rickettsia sp. | reverse complement strand
TATGAACGGCGTAATAATATTTGATAATCGTAATGCCGATAACCCATCAGTAGTATTTGCAGATTCAGGTACTCTTAATATATATGATAATAACCCGATTTTTGAACTTAATAAAGGTCTAAGACAAGAGTATGACGTAAACGGTAATTTAACTCAGCTAACTTTTGATTCTTTAATGATAAAGCTACAAAATGATAATCCTTTAGCATCACAAAGAACTCAACATAACAAAGAAGCAAACGAATATTATATAAGCGAATTACTTGACCCTCCTCATGATTTAGCTATTACTAAAAAAATTAAATTAATTGCTGAAGCACATCAAAGAATAATTTGGCCTTTATATAATTTTGTATTACCTTTTTTAGCACTTGCGGTTTTTTTGAGATATCCTTATAGCAAAAAGACAGCTTTTATGCCGGTATTATTTTCAGCTTTGACAGTATTGCTTGTTACTTCAATTCATTTTATATTGCAAAATTTTGCTTCAAAAAATCTAGATTTTATTTTTGCGTGTTATTCCAATTTGGTTATTGCCTTAACGATGGGATTATATTTATTTGTACGGTAGAAGGGTATAAATTTATTCTATCTTATTCCACGAACTTCGTGCGTCTTGTTTAAAGCAATCAATTTTGTTTTGTGGCGTAGTAAATTTATTTATTTTTGCCGCTAATTCTTTTAAATCTTCCGGCAAATCAGTTATTATAATTATTCTTTTAAAAATCTTAATATAATCCTTAACTTGTAAAATTTTTTCTATATCTATGGGAGAAATGAGAATAAGGACACTTGCATTATTAGGATTTTGTAACTCATCGGTAATATAAATCGGCTGTTTTTCAGGCTGTGGGTCAAGTTTACTACCGTGAGGTATAAATTGCTTACGTGAATAAGTCCAAAGACTTTTATTAAGCATTTCTTGTTGATCTGCATCTATTGTTAATACAACACTTTTAAGATCAGAGTGATAGCATTTTTCTATCAGAAGCAATATCGATTTTAGAAGTAATTCATCGCTTGTTTGATAAATACTAAATTGCTGCATAAAAATTTTATAATTAATTGTTCATTCAGTTCTATTGATCTACAACGCCATCGTCTGCTCCTTGGACTAATACTTCATCATCTACTTTACTTGTTTTATTGACTATAAATTTCCCAAGATTTTCATTTAAATAACTTAGCGTTTCCCTAGTTATATTATTATTATGTATAATATTTTTAATATCCTCAATCACTTTTTCAGAAGCGAAATTTTGTACTTCACATAGTATGTTCTTTATTTTAACTTTATCTTCGTAACTAACAGCATTAGTAGGTTCGTTTTTTAACTTAATAAGCATTTTTTCCAGTAACTCATTAGTTCCTATATTTTCTTGTTTTAAACTTGAAACTTGTAGTCCATCTTTCTTTTTTACTTTTTTATCCAAAGATTTTCTAATAGGCTTTAAAAAATTTTCACGTCGACTATCAGTAAAACTGTTCGAAAAACTTGTAAATTTTTCTTCTTCCGTACTACTTTTTAAATCTGTTACTTTACTTTGGTCCAAAGGTTGTCTAACAAAAGGTTCTGAATATTTTTTGATTCGAGTTTTAGTAAAACCTTCCAAAAATTTTGCATATTCTTCTTTTTCTGTGCTGCTTTTTAAATATGTTACTTTACTTTTGTCCAAAGGTTGCTTAACAAAAGACCCTGAATATTTTGTGCGTTGACTATCAGTTAAACTTTCCAAAAATCTTTCAAGTTTTTCTTTTTCTTTATTCTCTTTCTTATTTTCCAATTGGTTTATTTTTACAGATAAGGTTGATGTAAAGGTAGTTGCGGTAGCTATCGGTTCTTGGGAAGCAGCGGTTTGAGAAGAAACTTCTGTTACTTCACTTTCGTCGGTTTCGTTGTTGAGAGGTGGACGCATAGCTATACTCTTATTAAATTAAAAAATTATCTAAAATATTAAGAAGCTTATTTATTATTTAGTATACAAGTAACTTCAAGGTAATTAATAGATTTAACTTAAGAACTATAAAATTAAAGTTATAAAAACTAAAGAATGGTACGGATGAAGGGACTTGAACCCCCACGCCTCGCGGCACAAGAACCTAAATCTTGCATGTCTACCAGTTCCATCACATCCGCATATGATAATGTCGTTACCGTAAGGTATTGTTGCGTGGTTCAGTTTTTTTGTCATTGCGAGGAAATTGCATAGCAATTGACGAAGCAATCTCAGGAATTTGTTATTATTTTATGAGATTGCCGCACAGCCTACGGCTGCTCGCAATGACGTTTTCTGATCCACACAACAATGACATCAAAGTATTTCCATCAAAAAATTATAATACACATCATATAATTTTTGTAAATCGTTAATTTTGGTGGATTCGTTTATTTTATGTGCCATTTCGGATAATAAACCGAGCTCCACTAAGGAGCAATAATCTTTGACAAATCTTGCATCCGACGTACCGCCGCTTGTAGAGAATTCGGGCTTTATTTTTAACGTTCTCTCTACTATATCAGCAAATTCTTTTATTTTATCGTTAGGGTTCTGAATAAAACTTTCAGCAGAACTACTATATTCTAGGTTATAATCTACTTTATATTCTTTGCAATGTCGTTTAATAATTTCTTCTACCTGTTTTGCTAAAGTTTCTGCATTATGTAAATTATTAAAACGTATATTGAAAGATGCTTCCGCACTTGCCGGAATTACATTTAGAGTATTATTACCGACATTGATATTCGTCACTTCAAGATTTGAACTTTGAAAAAATTCTGTCCCTTCATCAAGTTTTATATTTATTAACTCGTTCAATATTCTTATTAAGCAAGGCAACGGGTTATTTGCTTTATGAGGATAAGCTACATGTCCGCCTAAGCCTTCTATATTTAATTTAAAGTTAACGCTTCCTCTTCTGCCGATTTTAATTGTATCGCCTATCTCTTTTTCGCAAGTAGGCTCACCGACAATAGCAAAGTCGATTTTATGCCCTTGATCATAAATATATTGTAGCATTTCTTTAGTACCGTGCTTTGCTTTTCCCTCTTCATCACTAGTAAGTAAAAAACTAACAGAACCTTTAAAATCAGTATTATTTTTTATAAAATCTAAGCTAGCTGCTAGAAAGCACGCTATAGCCCCTTTCATATCAACTATGCCCCTGCCATATATCTTCCCGTCTTGCTCATGAGCCTTAAATGGACTCGCATTATGCCAAAGATGATAATCGCCCGCAGGTACTACATCTACATGCCCGACAAAGCAAATATTAGGTTTGCCGTTACCATACACGGCATAAAGGTTAGTTACTTGCTCTTCTGCCTCACCGAATATCTTTATTTCAGTCTTAAAGCCGTGTTTTTTAAGCAAACCGTCAATATACTCAATAGCCCCGGCACTCTCAGGAGTTACAGACTTAAAACCGATTAAGTTTTTTAGGTAGTTGAGGTGCATTAGTATTATTTTTTGATTAAGTTTGTTGCCAAAGGGAATCTAGCCTTGTTTTTAGTTTGTTTTCAAAAAGCATTACGGTTTCTTTTTGTAATGCAATCATATTGCGCTCAGTTTCAAGTTTAGCAACTATTTGTTTTTGTACATTAAGAGGTGGAAG
>NZ_CBCDJS010000116.1:0-3663 GCF_965035265.1 Rickettsia sp. | reverse complement strand
TTCTAATACTATCTTGGTCTTTTCTTCGGCACTGAAATTCCGAAACTGTTTCTTAGTCATTCTTACCTCTTAAGTTATTTGGTCTATTCTAACTTATTACCAAGCAAACCTAACTATTTTTTTGTTCAGTTTTTTCAGGCCATTATAATAATTGAAGAAAATTTAATTGCTTCAGCTGAGCCTAATTATTTAGCAAGTCTTGTAATACCCAAAAATAAAGATATTTCTGCACTTTGTTATGTTGATCTTTCTACTTCCGAAATTTTTGTAGTTAATGTGCCTACATTAGAGATTCTTAATGAGCTTGCTCGCCTAAAGCCTCGGGAGATTTTACTTAGTGAAAATTTAAGGTCTTCTGATCTTGCAAATAATATCTTCAAACAACTAAATTTTCGTATTACTTATCAAGTTGATAGTTTTTTTGCAATTAATAAATGTGAGAAAATTATTCTAGATTTTTATAAAATGAAAGATATTAAGGGGATTGGTGAGGTATCTAGTAGTCAAATTTGTGCCATAGGTAGCATTTTAGAATATTTATCGTTAACGCAAAAGCAAAATATCCCTCATTTACCTATCCCTCGAATTATCAATTTTCATAGCTATATGACTATTGATTTCTCTACTAGACGCAATCTTGAAATCGTAACAAACTCACAAGGCGGGTCGAAAGGAAGTTTACTAAGTACGATTAATCATACGGTTACCAAACAAGGTGGACGCTTACTATATAACTTTCTTTCAGGTCCTTTAACCGATATACAAAAAATAAATCACCGTTTAAATATTACCGACTTCTTTTATTCTAATCCGGAAATAGTTTCAAAAGCTAGAGGATTTCTTAAAAAAACTAGTGATATAGAACGCTGCTTAACTCGTATTACAATGAACAGAAGTTCAGGTCGTGATTTACTTAGTATCAAATATACTTTAGAAACGGCGACGATTATTAAAGGAGTATTTTTTGATGCTTACGGTTTTAATTTACCTGATTTTATTGAAAAAATTATTAAGCCGCTATCAGGTAATGAAGAATTATATAATTTAATAGACGAAACAATACGAGAAGATGCACCGAATAATTTAAATGACGGAGGTATAATAAAACATGGATATCATCCGAAAGTAGCACAATTACATGATTTAATTAATAACGGGAAATTACATATTGAAAAGCTAAAAGATCAATATCGCAAAGAAACGGGCATAGACAGTTTAAAAATCTCTCATAATAATGTTATAGGACTTTTTATCGATATCACCGCTAAAAATGTTAATAAAATTACCGATTCTAAATTTATTCACCGTCAAACAACAGTCAACAGTGCGCGTTATACTACTACCGAATTACAAAAGCTTGAAAGTGAGCTAGTCAACGCTAAGACTTTAGCAATAAGTTTAGAGAAAGAATTATACGCGAATATTTGTAGCCAAGTAATCGAAAAGGCCGCCTATTTACGAATGCTTGCAAGTTCTTTAAGTGGGCTTGATGTATTTTGCAATTTTGCTTATATCGCTGATGAATATGATTATGTTAAGCCTGAATTTACCGATGATTTAAGCTTTGATATCGTTAAAGGACGTCATCCGGTAGTAGAAAAGACTAGCAAAAGCTTTGTATATAATGACTGTCATTTATCTGAAGCTGAGCGTATCTGGTTAATTACCGGTCCTAATATGGCAGGTAAAAGTACTTTTTTACGTCAAAATGCCATTATCGCAATCATTGCTCAAATAGGTTCGTTTGTGCCTGCTAAAAGTGCCAAAATAGGAGTAATTGATAAAATATTTAGCCGAATAGGTGCTGCCGATGACTTAATTAAAGGACAATCAACCTTTATGGCAGAGATGCTTGAAACCTCGGCAATTCTTGCCCAATCTACAAAAAACTCACTAATCATACTTGATGAGGTAGGCAGAGGTACTTCTACTTATGACGGTGTATCTATAGCATGGTCGGTGCTTGAATATATCCATGATAAACTGAAATGTCGCTGTTTGTTTGCGACTCATTATCATGAGCTAACCGTTATGAGTAATTTCCTGCCGGCTTTGCAAAATTATACTATTGCTATTGAGGAATCAGGTAAGGATATACTGTTTTTGCATAATATCATATCAGGTGCAGCAGATAGGTCTTACGGTATTCATGTTGCAGCACTCGCCGGACTCCCTGCGAGTGTTATAAATAGAGCTGAGCAGATTTTGCTTAAATTTGAGAAAAGTTCTACTGGTAAAGGAAAAAATATCTTATCGACTGAATCAAATAATTTGAGTTTATTCAATCTTGAGCCTAATAAAACTACTATAAGCAGCCAATTAGATGAAAAATTTAGAACTATCGATCCTGATAAACTATCCCCTAAAGAAGCACTTGAGTTGATTTATGAGTTGAAGAAGTTGGTTTAATGTGGGTTGTGGCTTCTTCGTCATTGCGAGCGACTGAAAGGAGCGTGGCAATCTCAGGAATTTTGCCTGAGATTGCTTCGTCGACGCCTATGGCGCCTTCTCGCAATGACGTTCGTCTACAAATTATTTGCTGCCCCAAAAGAAACTATATACATACCCCACTAATGAGCTTACTAATTTTACTGCTGTGTTATATATTACAGTAAAACTATCGTCTGAAGGTATAGTTGTTGGAGTTGCTAATTCTGCAGAAGTAAATAGTTCTCCTGAATCTAATAAATTAAATTCTTTTGGAGTTGTTGGAGTATATTCAGCACTTAAATCTGCGCTATCTAAGAACGCTAATACTGCTTCTTTGGTATCAATTAAAATATCGTACATAAAAAATCCCCTTTTAATATTTAATAAATTAATTACTCTGTGCATTAACTTATTAGTGCATTATATAGAATTTTAATATAGAAGTCAAGGGAGGGTTAATAAATTAATATTTAATTAACTAAATGTCATTGAACGCAATAAGCTATACAAACTTTAGGATGTCATTCCCGCAGCAGCGGGAATCCAGTAAAACATATAAAAAAGTTGTTTTTTACATGTTTATTTTATACTAAGGTTTATTTTTTCTAGATTCCTGCTTTCGCAGGAATGACATTAGGGGCATGCAACTCATTCTCCTTTTCCAACCAATATTTACTACAGGCGAAAAAATTAGGATTGACAAAATTTTCTTTACCGTAAGTAACTTCTTTTCCATCGCAACCTAAAATATTACCGCCGCCGGCTTTAATTAAAGCATGACCTGCCGCTATGTCCCACTCCATAGTTTGACCGAATTTAGGGTATATATCGGCTTCACCTTCAGCAATTAAGCATAGTTTAATTGAACTACCTATTGCATTTATTTTACCAAATGAATATTTACTTAAAAATTCTTTAGTAGCTTCATTTGAATTATAAAAGCCTATTACAGCATTAAAGTTCTCATGTTTAGGTTCATGATTAACAAATGTTTCTCTAGAATTCTGTTCAATTTTTAAGCGACCGTTTACATCGGTATAATATAGCTTTACTGTTTCAGGATGATATATCAAGCCGATAGTCGGAAGACCATTTTTAATAAGTCCTATATTTACCGTATATGTGCTTTTACCGTTTACATAACTTCGAGTCCCGTCAATAGGATCAATTAACCAAAAAGTATCACTATTTAATATAGGTAGCGGCTGCTCTTCACATACTATAGCTATTTGA
>NZ_CBCDJS010000115.1:0-3669 GCF_965035265.1 Rickettsia sp. | reverse complement strand
TTGAAAATAGGAAATTTTTGTATCTACATCCCCTTCAGTTACGGCTAAGATTAAATTATGGAATTCTTGTGAATCTTTTAGATCTTCAGAAGATAAATTTTTGCGAGCAATAGAAGCAGATTTAGCTTTATTACTCATAATATATTCGGCAAAAGCTAAAATTAAAGCATATCTATCATGATTAATTTTTCGTTTATTAAAAATATTATGTATTTTAGACGGTAAATCGATAATTAATATTAGAAATCTAATGACAATAAAACAAGAAATTAGTAATAAAAGCCCTAACATAAGACTAAAGAACAACGTAGTTTCAATATTATAATCGTATAAACTAATAAAAACTTTTGAATCAAAGCTCTCTATTAAAGTAAACCCGAAATAAAGCAGTAAAAAAATAGCACATATTAACAATAATCTAAACATCTTTATTTACAAACTCCTGCATAAATTTTTCTGAATAAAGAAAATCGATTAGATAGTTTAATTTCTCTAAAACTAGAGCCTTATCTTGTTCTTTTATTATCATAGCAGAAGGTTTTTTCTCAATTTTGATAAATTTCTCCAGCCATTTATGGTTGGTAGGAAAAACTACTTCCGTACTACTTGGTTTAGAGAAAAGATAATTATTATTATATGCTTCTAAATTAGCTAAAATATTCCTGATATCTTGAGGTAATGGATAGGAATTTACTATTCTTAGCTCCTTATTATAATCCTTATCTTGCATAAAATTATATACTAATAAATTTACGCTTAATAAGTAGTGAATATAGTCTACAGGATATGATTTAGGAGTATCGTCAATTGATTTGAATGTGCCTACTTTATCATTCATCACTTTCCTATTAGTTATAGGCTCTACCCTTGGCTCCTTGTCTCCGAATGAGGCTGAATTGACTATAGTTTCTAGTCTCTGTTCGGGCGGTGCTTCAGGAAACTTTAAGGAACTTACATAATTTAAAAGAGATTTAGTAGATAATAGTGGTACTTCATTTTTTTCTTCACTAATATTTGATTTACTTTCTTCTACCGTATCAAATGTTTGACTTAAATCTTTGGCATCACTTTTAAACAATTTTAAAATATCAGATCTATTATGGCACAAGGTAAAAGAAGATAAGACAAATATTACTATTGCTATAAAAAAGATGTTTCTACTTTTAAATAAACTATCAAATTTTTGCATTTTCGGATAATAACTTGATTATATCGTTAGGGTTTTGATCATCACAATAAATCGCATTTTTTATAAAAGGTCTAACTATATTTGCGACTTTCAAACTTATAGCTATAACTAAACTATCTTGTAAGTATTCTAGTAAATTATTTTGCAGTAATAATCTTACTAAAGTCGTAGCACTATTCTGAGAATAAAGAAGTACAAAGTCAATATTGCTTTTAAATTCTTTTATAATAGATAAGGGCAGCTCATTCAAATATTCTACATTATAAATGATATGTCTAGCTATTTTATTAGGTAAATCTTTAGTAATTTCATTTGAAGATAAATATATAGTCTGCTCATATAAATCAGGAGGAAAATGCTTAATCAAATCTTCGACGTTTTTAGCGACATAAGCTACTTTCTTGCCTAATAATTGTTTTGACTTATTACCTACTACCCAAATATCTTGTATTAAATCATAATCGGCTAAGATACTTGCCGCATATTTACTAGTAATGATTACATTTAAATAATTATCTAAAATATTAATATTAAAATCTAATGTTTTATATTTAATTAAAGGACAATGAATATAACGTAAATCTAAATTATATTTACTTATTTCCTTTATAGTTTCATTGTTTTCTTCAATATTTCTAGTTAATAAAACCGATTTCATACAATATCTGCACTCCTATATAAAAAGCAACCGCCCAAATAATAATAGCAGCTATTTTATTAATTATAGTTAAAATCGTGCTACTTTTATTTAATTTTCTAATATTACAACCTGCAACTGCTAAAGAAAAAAACCACATCCAAGATATAAGTATGCAAGTTAAGGTAAATATAATTTTTGCACTACCGTTATACTTTAAAGCACTAGTACCTATTACTACAATCGTATCCATAATTGCATGCGGATTTAATATTGACACCGATATAGCAAATAAAATTTGTTTCTTAGCTGAAAAAGCTCCCGAATTCATTGTAAGATCAATAGGCGGCTGATTCCAAGTATTATATCCCATATAAATTAAAAAAATAAATCCAACAATAAATATAGATAATTTTAGTGCAGGAATTTCAAAAATTATCAAAGATAAACCAAGAACGGCAATACATATAAGGATAGTATCGCACAGCGAAGCAGCTATGATACTTGGTAAAGCTTTTTGAAATTTCGGTTGTGTAGCTCCTTGGTTAAATATAAAAATATTTTGTACTCCGAGCGGTACTATTAAACCGAGTGCTAAAACGATGCCATGTAAAAAAGCACTTAATATATCGTTATTCATTTAATTTATTATACTTATTATTATCATTGCACATAATAAGACCATACCCACAATTATTATGGATCCTATTTTATTAATTATTTTTAATATTATAGCATTTTTATTTAATTTTCTAATAATATAACATATTTTAATCAATATGTTATATTGCATTTAGATATTTTTTTTATAATGCCACTAAGAATTTACTATATTAGATTCTGAGAATATTCCCAATCAATTTAAAATAACAAAAGTTTAAAAAAAATTATGCACATTTTCATTTTATCTCTATTAACTAAGTTTTGTTTGTTCTTCTCATTTGTCGTAAGTGCGAATGATACAACGGTTACCATTTCTAATAATGCCGTTATATATACAAAATCAAATGATATTAGTATGGATTTAGAAATTTTAAAAATATCTACTAAGAAAATTGAGATTGAGTATCAATTTACTAACCATAGCAATAACGACATTACAACTCAGGTTATTTTTCCTCTTCCCCTTTCACCAGTTACCTCAGAAGAAGGATTATGTAGTCACTATCTCTATTACTTGACTGAACTTTATCAATCATATTTATTGAATGTAAAGACATTTGATTATAGTCCTACTGATTTTAAACGCACTGTCAATGGACAGGAATATAATTATGGCATTATTGTACGTGCTATTGATAAGGATGGAAAGGATATCACTAATATTCTAATTGACAATAATATCCCTCTTCTTTCTTCAACTTATATAGCGGGATGTTGGGATAGTGAGGTTATTAATAATCAGTTAAAAGAAAAACTTACAAAATTAAACCTTATTGATGACCAGGATAGAATTCTTTGGCAACTTCAGATGAGTTATGTATGGGAACAAACTTTTCCTGCTAAACAAACTATAAATATTACTCATAGTTATAGTCCTCATGTTGGAAATGATTTTTTAAATGCCTTTCTTGATTTCGATGATAACCTTACTAATTATTGTGTTAGTACTACAGATCATGAGTTAATGCTTAATAAAGAACCATCAACTCGTGTATCAGAAGTGCATTATATCTTATCAACAGGAGCTAATTGGAAAGGACCAATTAAAAAATTTCGTCTTGAAATTACCCCTCCAAAAGCACCTCACTCTATTATACTCGGCTGTATTGAAATTCCTTTTAAAAAAAGAGACAAAGGAGGAGTGTATATTTATGAAATAGAAAATTTTACTCCAAAACAA
>NZ_CBCDJS010000114.1:0-3695 GCF_965035265.1 Rickettsia sp. | reverse complement strand
AAAAACTTCTGATGCTTCCTTTTGGCTCCTTCCTTTCTTTAGGTAATTTATTACTTTCTTCCTTAAATCTTCACTATATGGACTTGTTGACATTTTTCCTTGTATATTATCTTATTATTGCACCTAATACTATATGATTTACTATATATGCTGAAAATATTAGCAATCCGATAAGCTTAGAACAAGTAGCAAAAGAAGCTTTAAAAAAGCTCGGTAAATATAAATTGCAAGATTTCCTAGCTGCACTAGAGCAGCATTTTATAAAATTTATTTTTCAAGGTTATCTAAAAATATTTGAGACCAAGCCGCATGCTATAGCAACTATCACCGAAAAACCTAAAACTAGCGAATTTGCAAGATACCAAGCAAAACAAGCTAATTTTAATAATACGAATATAGTTAGCGTAACAAATAGACTTAACGATATGATGGGTATGGCAATACATGAAAAATATATTTTAGAAATGCTAGACGGTACGCATAATATTGATGATATTAAGAAAGGAGTTCTTGAAAAAATTAATTCAAAACTCTTAACTGCCCGTGATGATAAAGGACAAGAAGTAACTGATCCAAAATTGTTAAAAGAATTTATTGACTATGTAGTTGCCGCATCCCTTGAGAAATTCCGCATGAACTATCTTTTAGTGAGGTAATTAACTTTTGACGTCATTCCTGCAAAGGTTTGTTTACATGATTCCTATGTCATTCCCGCGAAAGCGGGAATCCAGGGTAAAGCGAGATAAATCGAGCTTTTAAGAAAATCTTTTAAAAAGCTTTAAAGTACTGGATTCCCGCTTTCGCGGGAATGACATAAAAAACGATCCATACAACAACGTCAATGTCAGCTCACAATGGCAAAAAGCGCAGTTACGCAACCAATTTTTCACGTAATACTTCAACTAACTTACTAATTGCTTCAGTTGGGTGTATGTTTTCAAGAATAGCAAGTTCACCTGCAAGTCTATTTAAAGCTGATTCATATAGAGTTCTTTCACTATAAGAACGATCATTATCAACATTTTTATGTAAGTCTCGTAATACTTCAGCTATAGCTACAATATTACCTGAGTTAATTTTCCCTTCATATTCTTGTGCTCTTCTACTCCACATTCTATTTCCTTGTTTTGGTTTACCTTGAAGAGTTGAATATATTACATCTAAATCTTTTCTGCTTGCAACTGCTCTAAGACCGACAACCGCAGCCCTACTAACAGGTACTTTTAGCGTCATTTTATCTTGGGAAAAGGAAATGACATATACTTTAATTTCTGTACCAGCTATAGTATGATATTCTATATTTGTTATTTCACCAACTCCATGTGCAGGATAGACAATTCTCTGCCCTATTTTAAACTCGGATTTTTGTTCGGATTGTGTTGTATTTGTCATTATTAATTCCTCCGTAGTGGTTTTAGCGCCTAAGAACTTAATGTTAGACTATTATTTTCTATAGCATAGCACATTTTGCTTTTATTATAAAGTAGATATTTTTATTGAAATAAAATTGATACGATCTTATTGTAGATAAGGTTAATAGTTAAAGGAAAATTATGCGAAGTATTTTTATTGTGCCAATATTTTTATTATTTTTGAGTAGTTGTTCAGAAGAAAAAGCACAAGATAAGAACCAAGAAGAGGAACAAATAATAGAGCAAGAAACCGTACAAAATAATGAAGACCAAGACGTTGGAACTTCTCAAGAAACAAATCAAGAAGCCGTAAATTCTGAAAATGCAGCTGAATCGATAGTACCTGCTAATGATAATAATCAGATTAATGAAGTATCAACGCCGGATTCACAAGAACAAAAAAACCCTGAAATAAAACCTTTTAAGGTCACTTTTAAAGTTGATGATAATGATATGGTTCTCGGTAACAAAAAATCAAATGTTATATTAGTCGAGTATTTCTCTCCTACCTGCCCGCATTGTGCTTATTATCATAATACAATTTTTCCGGAACTTAAGAAAAAATATATTGATACTAATAAAATTGCATATGTAGTTCGTGAATTTATTGCTACAAAACAAGATTTAGATGCTGCAATTTTAGCCCGATGCAAGGGTGATATAAACAGTTTTGTACAATTGCATAATATCATATTACAACAACAAGATAAATGGGCATATAGCAATAAATACAGAGAATTATTAACTGATATAGGTCAGCTTGGCGGTGTTCCTCCGGAAGAATATAAGCAATGTTTAAATAGTGATAAAATTACTGAAACACTAATTTCTAATACTAATTTTGTAGCAAAAACACCAAAATTTATAGGCACTCCTTCTTTCTTTGTTAATGGAATACAAACCGGAAACTATAGTATGGATAATATTTCCACAGCATTAGATAAAGCTTTAGAAGAACAAAAAGAAAAATCAAAAAATGAGATGAGTTTGTAATTAATACTGACAGTGTTGCATGATCTCGATGTCATTCCCGCGTAGGCGGGAATCCAGGGTAAAGCGAGATAGATCGAGCTTTAAATTTCAAAAATTTGCTGTATTTATAATCTTTTTCTGGATTCCCGCCTACGCGGGAATGACATAGGCGGCTTTTTCAAGCCACGGTATGACAATGTACAAAAATATAATGGATACGGAAAAACTAAAAGATATCAAAGCAAGAATTAAAGACTTAAAAACTTCTAAGCTTTCTAATTCTAAGATTCAGCAAGAAATTAGCCTGCTTTCTATCGCTGTAGATTTAGTTTCAGGCACAATGGTAGGTGTCGTGATTGGAATATTTACGGATAAGTTCTTTAATTCTAAACCTTTATTTCTTATTATATTTACAATAATAGGAATGATTGCCGGCTTTAATATTATAAGGCAAAAAGTAAATAATAAAAAGTAAGGAAATGACTCATAGCCCTTTAGTACAGTTTGATATCAAAAAATTAATAGAAATCAAAATGTTCGGTTTTGACGTCAGCTTTACTAATTCAAGTATCTACATGTTACTTTCGAGTATCTTGGCTCTAACTTATTTTTACTTAGCTTTTTATAACCGAAAATTAGTGCCTTCTAGATTACAAGTAAGTGCCGAAATAGTTTATAATCTTGTAGCTGATATGTTAAATCAGAATATAGGAGAAAAAGGACGTAAATTTATTCCGTTAGTTTTTAGTTTGTTTATTTTTATTTTATTCTGTAATTTACTTGGTATGACACCTTATAGCTTTACTGCTACTAGTCATATTATCGTTACTTTTGCCTTGGCAATTTTAGTATTTTTAACGGTAACTATAGTCGGTTTTGTAAAACACGGCTTACGTTTTTTAACTCTTTTTTTACCGCACGGTACACCTTTGTGGCTAGCACCGTTAATGATAGTAATTGAACTGTTTACATATTTAGCAAGACCGGTTAGTCTATCACTGCGACTTGCTGCTAATATGATGGCGGGGCATGTTTTATTAAAAGTAATAGCCAGTTTTACCGTTTCATTAATGATTTACTTGAAATTTCTGCCAATCCCTCTTATGGTTATACTGATTGGGTTTGAAATTTTTGTTGCAATACTTCAAGCTTATATTTTTTCTATTCTTTCTTGTATGTATCTTAATGATGCTATTAATTTACACTAAATAATTTTTAATTTAAGTTGGAATTTCTTATGGATATAGTTTCTTTAAAATTTATCGGCGTAGGGTTTATGGCTATCGGCATGTACGGTGCGGCTCTAGGCGT
>NZ_CBCDJS010000113.1:0-3731 GCF_965035265.1 Rickettsia sp. | reverse complement strand
TATTAGTCATGAGTTGCGTACACCACTTAATGCTATAATAGGCTTTTCGGAAATTCTTATGTCAGAAAAGGATGCAGAAAAAAGTAAAAATTATATTAAAGATATAAATGATGCCGGTAAACATTTGCTTAGTATGATTAATGATATTTTAGATCTTTCTAAAGCTTCTGCCGATAAATTAAAAGTAGATAGTATAGATCTTGATTTAAATAAATTAATTAGTTCTTCGCTGATACTTGTTAAGCCTCGTGCCGATCAAGCCGAAGTGGCTTTAATTAGTAGATTACCGAGAGAGCATGTTGTTATAAAGGCTGATCCAAAAAGGCTAAAACAAGTATTCTTAAATCTTTTATCAAATGCTGCGAAATTTACAAATTCCGGAGGAAGTGTTACTATTGCACTTGAAAAAGATGAGTTAGCAAAATTAGTATATATAAAAGTTATAGATACCGGCATCGGTATTGAGGAAAAAGATATACCAAAAACTTTATCGGCGTTCGGTCAAATTGATAGTGAGCTTAGTCGAAAATATGAGGGTACTGGTCTTGGGTTGCCGCTTACTAAAAAGCTGGTTGAACTTATGAACGGTAAATTTGATTTGCAAAGTAAGATAAATGAAGGTACCACCATAACAATAACTTTTAAATATGACGGTAGTATTGAAATATAAAAAATTGCATTGCCTAGAAAGGGTAGATATTGTCATTGCGAGGAGCGAAGCGACGTGGCAATCTTGTCAAGCATCCTGAGATTGCTTCGTCAATTATTTTATAATTTCCTCGCAATGACGTAAGCTTTTTAGATTATCAACTCTTTCTAGCCAATACTTAAAAAATTGTGTGGAATATTAAAAAATTTTCGGTATTATAAGAAACATTACAAATTTAAAAAATATATGAAACTGATTATCCTATTATTTACTTTTTTATTTTCCATGTTTTCTTTTGGAGAAAGCGAAACTATTAAAGGAAAGCCTTTAAAATATGCAGCAAATAATGATTTTGAAAATAGGCTAGATGAGCAGGAGCAAGAAATTAGAAGGTTAATCGGTAAAGTTGAGATTTTGCAGCATAAAGTTGATATGTTAACGCAAAACTCAAATATTCCAAATCAAGAAGAAAATACGGAAGTTTTAGAAGTTAGCGATTCAAAAAAACAAGATATTTTTGATGTAGCTTTGCTTAAAGATATGCCGGATGCTACTCCCAAAAAAACCGTTGCGGTTAATAAAGATATAGCTCCCGATAAGCAAGCTTATGATTTGGCTCTAGCTGATTATAAAGATAATAAGCTTACTGAAGCAAAAGATAAATTTAAAAATTTTATCCAAAAATATCCTAACAGCTCGCTAATTAGTAATGCTTATTTTTGGTACGGGGAATGTTTTTTTAAACAAAAAGATTATAACGGAGCAGCTGTTAACTATTTAAAAGGCTATAAAGAAGCACCGAAAGGGGCAAAATCTTCCGATGGGTTATTGAAGTTAGCACTTTCTTTAGGTGAACTAAAAAAGACAGCAGAAGCTTGTAATATGCTTGCTAAGCTTGATAAGGAATTTCCAACTAATAGAACTGTCGCATCCAAGAAAATGGCAGAAGATGCTAAGATCAAATTTGGCTGTAAAAATAAATAAAAATAATAAAATATGACTGATATTTTAGATGAAGTATTGAGTGATCAAAATGAAGAAAAAAGGTTAATTTTTTTCAAAAAACTTTTACCTGTAATAATAATTATTTCTATAATAGCTATTACTATAATGGTTGTTAATAATAATAATAAAGATAAAAGAGTTAAAAATAACCAAAAAAACGGAGATGTTCTTGTTAAAACCGTTAGTTTGGAAACAACAAAAGATAATGAAGAATTAGCTTTTAATACTTTAGAGAATTTAGTTACTACTAGTAATACTAGAATAAAAGAAATAGCTGCATTAGAACAAGTAGCTATAAAGATTTCGGAAAAAAAATATTCAGAAGCGAAAGACCTGCTTAATAAAATTATTGAAAATAAAGAATATTCTGAAATTTCTACTTCTTATGCACGTATTTCATGGTGTGGTCTTGTTATTGATAATCAAAATCTAGATATTCAAGATAAAGAAAAACTGACAAAATATTTAAATTATTTTGATAACGAGAAAAAACCTTTTTGGGCTACGGCAACTATTATGAAAGCTATGTGGGATATTAAGAATAATATGAAACCGCAAGCAGAAAAAAATCTAAAAAATTTATTAATTTCAAATAATGTATCTGATTTGTTAAAAGATCAGGCTAAGGCACTGTTAACGAAATAGTTTTAATGGATAATTAAAGAGATTTTTTAACGAAAATTAATAAGATTTTTGAAGAAATAGTTAATCCTATTTTAAAAAAATCTTATAATTTGCAGTAAAAAAGAATTTAATTAGTTTTAAAACTATTTCGTTAACAGCGCCTTGGGCATTGCTTGTAAATTTAAATAAATAATAATTCATACTTAAGGAAAAATATGACAAAAAAAATAGCACTTCTGTTATTACCGTTTATTTTAATTTCATGTAACGGGCTTGGACCTAAAAGGGTAAAAAATATTGTTGAACTGACTCCTAAATTATCACTGCAAACTAATGAGTCTATATATTTAGATTCTAGTGCAAATATATATTCATTTAATGTAAATATGCTTAAGAATAAACAGTATAGTTTCGCTAGAAGCAAAACAATTACTGAGCCGATTTTTATCGGCGATATGATTTATGCATTGGATATTAGATCAAATATTTCTGCATTTTCTATAGAGAAAAATAAGGTTATTTGGTCTTATAATTTAAGTAGAAATAAGAAAGATAATTATATAGGCGGCGGAATTTTACATAATAACGGAAAATTATACGTAACATACGGTTCAAGATTGCTCGTAGTACTAGATGCAAAATCAGGTTATGAAATAATTAGAAAAGAACTTCCGGATATTATCAGAATTAAGCCTGTTATGTTAAATGATAATACTGTCTTAGTGCAAACTATCAGTAATCAAACAATTGCTTTAAATGCAGAAACTTTAAAAACCGTATGGGAGCATGAAAGCCTTGCGGAAGTTTTATCGGCTAGTTATTTTATGACGCCGATAGTACAACATGACAATGTAATAGTGACTTATAATTCTGGTCAAGTACTTGCCTTAAATATAAAAAACGGTGAAGTAAGATGGAATTTTGAGTTTACAAATCTTAACGATCGTACAGCTATACCGAATTTTGACGAATCAAGTATTTTATGTACCCCTGTTCATGATAATATGAATTTATATATAGCAACCGGTCTTGGTAAGCTTATTAAGCTGAATATAGCAACCGGTAGCGTTATTTGGCAGGTAAATGCTGAGGATATTCAATCAATGTCTTTAATTGGTAATAGTCTATTTGTAACAAATAATGCAAGACAAATAGCAGCATTTAATCCTGAAACAGGGAAAGTAAAGTTTGTAGCTGATTTAAATGATGGAAAAGACCCTAAGAAACTAAAATCTGCTACTTTTTTAACCCCTTTTGTTGGAGTTGATAATAACAATAAGCGAAGTTTAAATGTTATTTCCGTTAACGGTGTTTTATATAGTTTTGATGTTGATAATAATGGATTAAATATGATGCCTCATATCGACAAAATTATAAAAAATATTCGTTATTATGGAATAAGAGCAAATAATAATTTATATTTTTCTACGGATAGAAAAATAATATTCGGAAG
>NZ_CBCDJS010000112.1:0-3782 GCF_965035265.1 Rickettsia sp. | reverse complement strand
AAGATTCCATTCAAGTATTGGGTATAAAAAACCTATGAATGTTTATCTGGATTACGTACAACATTATGAACAAATAGCAGCTTAATTTTAAGCAACATTACCAAGTACATTGTTCATATATTTTGTCTTGATTTTTCAGGCCATTATACCTGAAATTGTTGAAGCGATCCCTAAAAAACTTGGTCCTGCTAAGTTTAGTGAGAAAGGAGTAGGTATAAGGTATGGAGATGGAGTAAATGGAATAAGAATAATGAAAGGAGACCCTAAAGCCCCTTTGCCTTATCAACGGGAAACATATATGACCGTTTATGATAAAAGTCTTAGGATTAGCAAATATGGAAATCAACTAAAATATAACGATGGTATGAAAGCTACTGAAGTCATAAATCCTGTTACAGGTGAAATTATTGAAGTAATACCAAATCTTAAACCAAGTCAAATAAGTGAAGCACATATTAAATTAAAAGATATTAATTTAGAAGAATGGATAAAAAAATGGACAACTTTCACCAAGCCTTAAAATTAAACATCATGCATTAAGGATAGAAATAAAAGGTTCCTTTGAAGAATTAGCTAACTTAAAGAAACAAAAAGTTGAATGGCTTAAGGATTCATATAAATATCCCTATGGGTACTGGAGCAGTCTAATGTTTTATGCTTTAGAAAACTTATATAATGATTGTGAATTACATGAATACAAGAAAGAAAATATAGGAAAATATTTTTACAATGAAGAAGAAGCAAAACAAGTTTATGAGTTTTGTAAATGGTTTGATGAATTAACAGAAAATATAGGAGAAAATCAACCTGATGCCTCATATCTCAATCACCCCGAGTGGCATAAGGTCTATAGCGGTGCAAAGAAACTTTTTGATTTAATGGATGCAAATGATAAGAAATATAATTTTAATGAAGAATACGAAGAATATTATAAACTTCAATTTCCTAACTATGGTAAAGAACAATAGCTATTAAGAGAGCAAAGAATTTAGTAGTTGAGAGTTTGCAGGACGTAATACAAGAACGGATGTCAGGAATGCAGATGAGCGTTGGCTTTAATAACGCCGGAACATATAAAGAGCTAGGCGGCAAGGCTGAAGTAGCTAGCCGTAGTGCTGCGTGGACAAAGGCAGTAGGCAGCATAATCGGTACGCAAGTAACACATGTAGTAGCGCAGCAGACTCTAGAGATTGCAGGCGGTTTAATTGCTAATGCTGAGGTAAATCCTGATGGCAGCTTGACTGATAAAGGCAGGCTTTACGTTGAAGCAGGTAGCATAGTAGCAAAGCAGCTACACGACTACGATAACGGCAAGAGCTTCGGGCTTGGAGTCACCTTAACGAAAAAAGCAGGTAACGACGGCAAGCTCAAATGGGGCGTCGGTATCCCTGTGGTCTGCGGCTTTAATGAGCAGTCACGAGATATTTTACCGGTTATCGGCACGGGTGAGATAAAGCTAACCGGCGGCGGTAATCTACCTCCTGAACTAAGCCGCAACGTCAACAGTCAAATCGGCACTACCACCGGTGAACAAGCGTCCTTACGTGCCACTGTCCCTGTGAGTGATATGGTGGAGTTTATCTCTTCTGCCCTGCGTGGTACTGCTGTAGGTGCAGGGGATGATGGTGATGTTAGGGAGGAATTTGAAGAAGAGCAAAATCTAACGGAGCAAGAAAAAGAGAAATTATTAGAAGAAATAAAAAGTGACTTAAATACTTTACCTAATAATATGACTCAAGCAGAAAAAGCTGAACTTGCTGACATAAAAAGAGCGTTTGAAGAAAAATATGAAAATAATCTACCGCAAAATGTTAAAGAAGAACTAGCAATAATCACTTATAATTTAAGTAAAAAATTAGAGAGTCATCCTGAATTAACAGAAACTAGGTTAGCAATGGGGCGGCTTATGCCGCTACCACCACCGCTTATAGGTTTGAACGAGCAACCTATGTCATATAGTGATGTTGGGGCTGCATTACTACAGAATAGTCCGAGTTCTTATTCAACAAATATAGTAGAAAATGCCTATTTAAATAAACAAATTACCCCTTTACTTATCATACTTGATAAACTTGGTTTACTTGAAAAAGCTATCATTTTGTGTTTTCAAGGTTTAGGAAGCGATGATATAATAGAAAGAAGTAAGCATGGGAATAAAGGTAGCAAGCCTACTACCTCGGCACATAATGTCAGCAACAGTGCTTCTCTGCCGGGAGGAGATCCAGATGATGACGATCCATTTGCTCATTTTAAAAAGAAAGAGGAAACAGATTTTTATGAATGCGAACAATCTGAAAGTCTAGTATGGAAAGAATTAAGGTTTTATAGAAAAATTGAAGGGAAAGCAACTAAAACAAATGGATTAACCGGTAGAAATCTTAGATATTATCAATGGGATAATTTACATAAAGAGATTGAAATGTATGATCGTCATGGTCAACCGATAGATGCATTAGATCCTGTAAATGGTAAAGTAAAAATGAAAGATGTTACAGGTCATAGACCTCTAAAACTTAATTAATAAGTAAGGAAATATAATGTATTGTTGTAAAGATATGAAAATATTCTTATCAGAACCTAGAGACCCTATAAAGTATGATCCAGTGTTTAGAGAGTATTATATTGAAATAAAAGGGAGTCTTAATATTATTACTATGTCCTATTGTCCTTGGTGTGGAAAAAATTTACCTAAAAGATTAAGACATGAATTTTTTGATATATTAGATGAACAGGGAATAGAAACTGATATTGGAGAGTATACAAAAGATAAGCGTATTCCTCAGGAATTTCGTACTGATGAATGGTGGAAGAAGCGTGGATTATAAATTTTCTTATTAGAAATTGATCTGCAAGGCGACGGTAGAGTTAGCGGCATTCGTATACAGGCAGCAGAAGTAAAAGTCAGAGCAAAAAATTTAGTAGTAGAGAGTTTGCAGGACGTAATACAAGAACGCATGAGTGGTATGCAGATGAGCGTTGGCTTTAATAACGCCGGAACATATAAGGAGTTAGGCGGCAAGGCTGAAGTAGCTAGCCGAGATGCAGCTTGGACGAAAGAATTATCAAAAAAATTACTTTCCTCTATTAGTGGTACGATAAATATATGATAAACAAGTTTAGTAACTAAAAGAGCAAATGTAGAAATTAAATTCATTTTTAGATTGTAATATAAGAAATACTATGCCACTGTTGATTGAATTAATTTAACAATGGTAACAATATGTTTTTTCAATCAATAAATTTATCCTTTCTTTTATTTACGGCACTTATAGCTACAGTTGTAACTTTTATGCGTAAATTATCTTTTTATAAACAACAAATTATTAATAAAGACTTAAAAATAATACCAGCTTATTTAGATAAAATATTTTTATACAAACTTCTTAATAATAACCGTGGCAGCTATTTGGCACTTGAAGAGATTAGACAATATTTTCGGCTAGATGAATTAAGATTATTAACACGCATAGAGCTTGAAAATGATTGTAAATTAAACAAGTTATTTGAAGATGTTTTAAACTGTTCTAACGATAATTTTGGAACAACTGTAATAAATAGAATCGAAAACAATATTATTCATAAGTTATTTGTATTTTCAGAAAAAGATAAAATAAATGACCAAATAGAACAAATGTATATAGTAAATCATATAGTATTAGGTGCAATAATAAGATAATATACAAGGAAAAATGTCAACAAGTCCATATAGTGAAGATTTAAGGAAGAAAGTAATAAATTACCTAAAGAAAGGAAGGAGCCAAAAGGAAGCATCAGAAGTTTTT
>NZ_CBCDJS010000111.1:0-3851 GCF_965035265.1 Rickettsia sp. | reverse complement strand
CTAAACCAGTTTTGCGGGTCGTAGTCTGCATCGATAAATTCTATATTATGCTTCTCAGCAAAGCGTATATTTTCATTTTTCCGAAGCTCATACTCTTGTTTAGGATGGATATTGGGATTATAAAAAAAGTGTGAATTTAATACCGGAATCAATCATTTTTTCCATTAACGGACCAACGCAAGGAGCACAACAAGTATGTAGTAAAACCTTTTCTTCGCCATTTGGTACTTCAAAAACTTCGTTCATAATTAATTTACCAAATTCTTTTTATATGTCTCTTTATAGAATTTTAGAATTATAGAAGATAATAAAGCGAGTGCAATTAAATAATATGCAATAGCATAATTATCACCGGTAACTTTCGTTAATATCATTGCCACCATCGGGGCAGTACCGCCAAATATTGCAGCAGCAAGGTTATAAGAAAGTGCAACGCCGGTAAATCTTACACTGGTTGGAAATATCTCTACTAAAATTGTAGGGACAGGTCCCATATAAATACTGATAATTCCGGCAAATATTACTTGCGATATTATAGCCAAAGTAAAATTCATTGATCCTAAAGCTATAAAAATAGGATAGACAGATATAATTAGTAATATAATACCCCATATTAACACAGGGCGACGCCCTATTTTATCCGAAATATATGCTGATATCGGTAATACAATCATCATTACTATCAATATTATGCTACTAACAATTGTGCTTTGCTGATTAGTATAACCGAGTGTTTGCATAAAATTACCGATAAAAACCGTAGAAGTATAGAAAGGAGCAGTTACGGTAATATAGATTCCAAGTGCGACTATTAATTCTTTTGGATATTTTGTTAATGTTTCACGTAAAGGAAAACGTGCTAAGCGTCCCGTTTCTTTAGCTTTTTTATAAATAGGGCTTTCTGCTAGGTTTTTTCTAATATATAAACCTACAGAACTAATAAATAAGCCGGCAATAAAAGGTATTCTCCAGCCCCATTCAAAAAGCATCTCAGCAGGCATGAAGTAAGAAAAACCGGCTGCAGTTAGTAGCCCAAGTAGCATACCTCCGCACATACTAACAAACGAGACACTCCCTGCAAGCCCTCTCTGCCGGGGCGAAGCATGCTCAACTATATAGGAAATACAGCCACTAAATTCGCCTCCTAAAGAAAAGCCTTGTATAAGTCTGATAATAGTTAAAATAATAGGAGCAGCAATACCAATAGTTTTATAGCCTGGTAATAAACCTATTCCGGCAGTAGGTATCGCCATAGTTATGATACCTACTACTAAAGCGATACGTCTGCCAAACCTGTCACCTATATTACCAAAAATAATACCGCCAAGCGGGCGTACTATAAAACCTGCAGCAAATACTGCAAAAGTTAAAGTATCTCGCATTTCTGAATCCGGGAAAAAATGCTGCCCTATAATATAAGCAAATTGTGCATATAATGCATAATCATACCATTCTAAAGCGTTGCCGATCATGCCGGATATTACTACTTTTCTCATTAAGTTATTTTATTGATTTAAAAAAAGATAATAAGAGTAATATTTTATATTCTCAAGTAAAAATAGCTTTATCTGTGTTTTTCATTAACCGCTTTCTTAGTTAATTTTGCGTTTATTTGAGAAGGAGAAGCTTTAATATTTTGTTTAATGTTTTTTGTTTTTTCTTGAGATAACAGGCTTTCTTTATCATTTTGTAATGTTTTCATAAACTTATCTATATTGCTTTGTTCTAGTTTTATTGCATTATCATTATTCAAAATTAATTCTCCAATTTTTTCACCAAGTTCAGGTGCATATCTGACGGCAAAAATTGATACCGGTACAACTACGATAGCAAAAGTCGCTCCCGCAGTCGCAACACTAATTGCTCCGACTAATAAAGCACAAACGGCACCAGCAATTTTTCCGGTTGCTTGTTTAAATATATTACTTTTTTTCGTAAATGCTAAAGACATCTCTAATATTTTATTAAATTCTTTATTGATATACGTAGTTGCTTCATCAATATTATTATATTTCTTCATTGCATACATTACGGAAGCCTTAAATAATTCTTTATGAGACTCAGCATAATTTATTATTTTGTCAAAACTCTTCTCTTTTAAAAGAGCTTTAAATATATTTTTAATTTTTTCTTTTTCAGTACTATTTATTTTTTCATCTCCAAAATAAACTTCTACAAGATTTTCTGCTATTATATCTTGTGATTGCTCTAAAATATTATTCTTATTTTGCTCATTTTCGTCTTCAGAAGTAATCATTATTGCAAATAACTCTAGTGCTATTGAAAAATTATCATCGTTAATAACACGCATACCTAAATAATTTTTGAGTCTAGAGATACATTTATTAATATATTTTGCAGCTTCCAGTTTAGAATTGAGCCTTAGCGTATAATCTATAGCAAGCATATTTGCAATAGTAGAGCAAGTAGATTTCGTAAGATTATTGACAAAATTATTAACAATATCCTTTTTAAATAAATTAGTATTTACGTTATTAAGTATTATTGCATTATTCATTTTAGTAATTTATTTTGAAGCTAATTCTCTTATATATAGTATTAATTTAGCATAAATAAGGTTAGGAGCATGATTTACTGAAAGTTTATAGATATTCTTAGGCATTAATACTTCTTCATTACGTACTCGTACAAAAGATATAAGAGTATTAGGAGGCATATAAGAATAAATTTCAGAGAATATTTTTAGAAAAGTCAGAAAATCTGTACATGCATATTTTATATTTATGCTATAATTATTTACATGAATCGATTCACCTTCTCCTTCAATCGCCTGAACATTATTTTTAAAAAATACTGAATTTATAGATACGTCTATAGGTTCTATTAAGTTATATTTATCGCTTAAGCTTTTTATTTTAGGAATTAGCTCTTGATAATTTAAGCAACTCACACTACTTGGCACGCTTAAATCTACATATTTTTTGTAAGATTCTAATATTTCTTCTTTAGAGTTAATGACAGAATAAAGCTTTAAAACTTCTTCCGTTAGATTTTCTTGTGAAACTTGTTTATCAAGGATAGATTTACTGTATTCTTGCTGGAAATTTTTTATTATCCAAATAGTTAAAGAAATAAAGAAGAAATATATGATAAATTGAAAGAATATAAGATTCTTTAAATACATAATATATTTTTCAAACATTACTTTTACCTTGGGTTATTAGTGTAGATCGGTTTTAACGTCATTGCGAGCGACTAAAAGGAGCGTGGCAATCTCATGAAATAGTACTCCTGAAATTGCTTCGTCAATTACTTACGTAATTTCCTCGCAATGACGACTCTTAGTATCCACGATACAATCACTACGTCTTGTCATCAACTATATTAACCGATAAAGGAATTACTACCTTACCGAATATATCAAGTATTTTATCCTTATATATAACGTAATCTATATGCAAATTAGATAATTTATTTTTTACGTTTTGCATATGATCATCTAGCATCTTTAGAGATTCATCTACCGATAGATTATTAGTATGATATTTAAGTATTAATTTGATTATTAATTGTCTCTTAGAAACTAACAAAATATTATCTATATTTGTTAATTCCCATTTAATTTCTTCTAATTTGAAAGCCGGATTTAAAGTAATTATTAGTCTTTTAAGTAAATCAAACGGTAGGGGTACCGGTGCTTCTAGTAATTTTTCTATTACATATAAATCAGCTAGGCTAGTAGTATTTTTAATATAAGGATATTTATATTTAATACTATCATATTCTTGATTTGTTGCATAATATTTTTCATTAATAGAGTTTATGTCTTTGTAATTCTGTTTTGTATTATATTTGATAACACCTACCACTAATATTAATATTATAAGTAA
>NZ_CBCDJS010000110.1:0-3878 GCF_965035265.1 Rickettsia sp. | reverse complement strand
AAAAACTTCTGATGCTTCCTTTTGGCTCCTTCCTTTCTTTAGGTAATTTATTACTTTCTTCCTTAAATCTTCACTATATGGACTTGTTGACATTTTTCCTTGTATATTATCTTATTATTGCACCTAATACTATATGATTTACTATAATTTTTCATAACCAATGGTATCCGGCCTTAACCGTTTATAAAGGTGAACTATGTTCTTTGCCTATAAGTAGTGGATATTACAGATATTTAAATAAAAAAATAATAGAAAATAACGGGACTATAGAAATAAGTCACGTAGATCCCGAATTTACTATAGAGCTTTTAGGAGAATAAAAGTTTTTAGTTAAATTCTATCAAAGAAACTTCGTAATTACTTTCAAATATTCATCTAGGACTTTTTGGTTATCCTCAACAAATTTTAAAGCATTTCTGCGGTAAGCTTTAAGTTCTAGAGAATTATTAGACCTAAGTAGATATATGAGTTTAGTTAGTAAATCTTCACCATTTTTGATTTGGATAGCTGCTTCATTTTGCAGTACGCCTTTAGCGATATCGGTATTTTTGCTCATATCGGGACCGAATATAATACAATTAGAGCAATATGCCGCTTCTAAAATATTATGCCCACCTTGTTTAAAAGAACCGCCGATAAAAGAAATTGTAGCTACGGAAAAAAATAGCCCCATTTCACCGAATCTATCAATTATATAAAGATCGTCGCTTAATACAGGTAAATCATTTTGCGATTTAGCGGTAGCGGATAAATTATGCAACTTACAATTATCGATAATTGTTTTAACCCGCTCAGGATGTCTTGGAATTAGAATAATATAGCAATCTAAAAACTGTTCTTTTAGGTTTTTTATTATAGGCAAAATCACCTCTTCATCTTCGGGGTGAGTGCTGGCAAATACCACGACTCGCCTATTGTTTAGATGTGAACTTAATTTTGATAATTCTTCTTGATTGACCGGAAGCTTTTCATTGGCAAATTTAATATTGCCTAAATTAATTACAGCGTCATCTCGATCGCTTGATACAAGCGAATTTTTTGAGTCAAGCCTATGCTCACGTACTTCTGTACGCTCCGCAGGCTTGCTCTTAAATTCATCTTGTCTGAATCGATCGAGATTTAGCTGTATATTCGGTATCCTAAGTTCATTGAATTTTTGTAAGTCACGCTCGCTTTGCACGATAATTTTGCTGAAATTTTTGATGATAAGTTGAAAAAAGCTCTTTCTTTTTAGCCAAGCTTTAAATGATTTATCGGAAATACGTGCGTTAACTAGCAGTAACTTGCACTGCTTCGCTCCCTCATTAATAGTACACGGCCATAATTCTGATTCTATAAAAATACCTAAATCAGGCTGCCAATTTCTTAAAAACTTTTTAGTAAAAATAATATTATCTATAGGTAAGAACTGATGAGTGGCTATTTTAGGTAACTTACTATTTAATATTTTAGCGGAGCTGTTAGTCCAAGAAGTTACTAGAAAACGAACGTTAGGATAAAGTTTACTTATATTACTTATTAAAGTTAAAGCCGCCATAGATTCACCGACGCTGGCTGCATGAATCCATACTAAGAATGAATCGTCTTGTCTGTGTTTTCCAATAGCAAAACGCTCTTGGATGCGTCTTATATCTTCCTTACCTATTAATAAACGTATAAGAATTATGATAAAATAAACAGGTAATAACACAAAGCTTAAAGCATAATATAATAGCATCATTTCTTTAAGCTCTCTGTTAAGCTTGCTAATTGTTTTTCAAGGTTTATATGGTTTTGTATTTTATCATTTGTGAGTTCTAAAGGTGAGCCAACTATGATTTTAATAGTACTAAACGGTAGTGGTATTATTAATTTATCCCAACTTTTTAACCTAAAGCATCTAGAAGTAGAGCTAACTATAGGAATTAATTTTTTATTATATTTGTAAGCAATTTCAGTAATACCGCTATTTACTTTATATACAGGACCTTTAGGACCGTCAGGTGTAATAATTATATTTGCACCTTGAGATAATTTCGCAATAATATTACGTAAAGCCCCAATTGGATTTTTATTAGTGGAGCCGACTATAACGCCGCAACCGAATTTACCGACTAAATCGTTTAAAATTTTGCCGTCTAAATGCGGCGATATTAAAGCATAGATATCTTTAAGTCCTATAAACATAGCTGGGCTTAAGGCAAGCATATTATGCCAAAATGCAAAGATTACGCCTTGTTCGTTTAGGAATTTTTCCTTATTGCCGTTATCGTAAAATATAAATTTCTGCCTTGAAGTAAAGTAAACAAAACGCAAATACCAATATAGTAAAATAGTAATGATACTAAGTAAGCATTTATTATGTTTTAAAAATTTTTTAAAAGCTTTCCGCATTGTTTGTTCTGCCAGTGTCATACCGCGGCTTGACCGCGGTATCCATATAAATATTTACATTGTTAATGTTATTTTTTCTTTAGATACCGCGGTCAAGCCGCGGTATGACAGTTTAGTACTACAAAGCATTACACGCCCGCTCAATCCTAATACAAGCCTCTTCTAGCTCCTCCATAGAAGTAGCATAAGAAATTCTAAAATATCCCTCTAAGCCGAAAGCAATACCGGGTACTACGGCAACTTTTGCTTCTTCAAGTAAATATTCGGCAAAATCATTACTATTTACAATAATTTTTCCTGCTCTAGTCGTATGTCCAAATATTTTATCGCATTTAACAAATAAGTAAAATGCTCCTTCCGGCTTATAGCAGTCAAAATATTTTACTCTTTTCAAAATTGATAAAGCAAGGTCACGCTTTTTCTGAAAATTTAGAGCATTAGGTCCTATATAATCTTGAGGGCCGTTTAATGCTTCAATAGCAGCCATTTGACTTATTGAACAAGGGTTTGAGGTGCTTTGCGATTGGATAATAGTCATTGCTTTAATCAAAGCTTTTGAACCCACACCGTAGCCTATACGCCACCCCGTCATAGAATAAGCTTTCGATACTCCGTTTACGGTAAATATTCTTTCTTTTAAATCAGGTGCTATTTGGGCTAATGTATAAAATTTAAAACTATCAAAAGTAATATGCTCGTAAATATCATCGGACATTACGTTTACATGCGGATATTTTCTTAAAACTTTAGCGATATTTTCTAGTTCTTCAAGGTTATAGCTTGCACCTGTCGGGTTACTAGGAGAGTTAATAATAAGCCACTTAGTTTTATCTGTAATTGAACGTTCTAAAGCTTCCGCACTTAATTTAAAATTATTTTCAATCCCGCAATTTACAAAAACAGGTGTTCCTGTGCTAAGTGCAACCATATCCGGGTATGAAACCCAATAGGGTGCTGGAATAATTACCTCATCCCCTTTATCTAAAGATGCCATAAACAGATTATATATAACTTGCTTACCGCCGGTGCTTACTATTATTTCATCAAGTTCATAATCTATATTATTTTCACGTTTGAATTTGTCTTTTATTGCTTGCTTTAAAAGCGACATCCCCTCAACGTTAGTATATTTGGTAAAACCGTCTTTAATAGCTTTGATTGCTGCTTCTTTGATATTATCAGGCGTATCAAAATCAGGCTCACCTGCACCGAGTGCAATGATATCAATCCCGGCTCTTTTAAGTTCAAGAGTTTTTTTAACGACTGCAAGGGTCGGTGACGGCTTTATAGAATTTAGCCTTGTAGAAATAATTGACATAATTTTGAGTCTGTATTAATGATATATTGTTACAGGGCTTGATTCTTTCATTGTCACCCCGTGGCTTGACCACGGGGTCCATAAAAACAATTAAAAAAGACTGGATACCGCTACAAGCTCACGGGATGACACTCGCAACCTATAACAAGCTTTATTTATAAAAGCAATAATATAGCAATTTTGCTAA
>NZ_CBCDJS010000109.1:0-3949 GCF_965035265.1 Rickettsia sp. | reverse complement strand
ACAAAATCTCCTAACAATAATAACAAAGCAGGAAAGCGTTTTTTAAAGGACAGTACTACCGACAATGATCTAGAATTACTAGTAAAAGCTTTATCAGAAAAGTTTGGTATAAAAATAACAATAGAAAATTATCTATTAGGTGGAAAATTAATATTTCATTACAAAGATTTGGAAGAATTAGACTTGATTTTATTAAAATTAAATTAAAATGCATATGGAAAAATCATCAATAAGCTTGAATGAAATAAATTTAGTAGATATAAAAGTACCTACAATCCAAATTGATAAAATTAAAGCATGTATACAGCATTTTATTTCCTAAGATTTGGCAAATTAAATATCTGAACGAGAAAAACAATAATAGAAATTACATATCTGATTTTGAGTTATATATTTATAGGGCAATAAATTCATACAATATAGTAGTAAATATATCTATCAGTGTAAAATAATAATATGAGGAAATAAGTAATTTATGTCATATCAATACGTTTATGAAATGGTCGCTTTAAGCAAAATTATAAATGGTAAACGAATTTTAAAAGAAACAAATTTATCATTTTTACCAAGAGCTAAAATTGGTATAATAGGTCCAAATGGAGCAGGTAAATCGACTTTATTAAAAATAATGGCAGGTATTGATAAAGAGTTTGAAGGTAAAGCAACAGCTAAAATTGGTACAAAAATAGGATATTTACCTCAAGAACCATATCTTGATGCTAGTAAAAATGTTTTTGACAATATCATAGAAGGTCTTCATGAAAAGAAAAAACTTATTGATGAATTTAATGATATAAGTAACAAATTTGCCGCTGAAATCACTGATGAAGAAATGCAGAATCTTTATGATAAGCAGGCAGAATTGCAAGAAAAAATAGACAATTGTGATGGATGGAATCTAGAACGTGAAATAGAGATTGCAATGCTTGCTTTGCGCTGTCCGCCAAAAGAAGCAGATATTACAAAAATTTCCGGTGGAGAAAAAAGAAGAGTAGCTTTATGTAAGCTGCTTTTAGAAAAGCCTGATATGTTATTACTTGATGAACCGACAAATCATTTGGATGCAGAATCAGTTTCTTGGCTTGAGGATTGCCTTAAGAACTACAAAGGTACGGTAATAGTTATTACTCATGATCGTTATTTTTTAGATAATGTTACGGAATGGATATTAGAGATTGATCGAGGGAATTGTATTCCGTGGGAATCAAATTATAGTTCTTGGCTTGAGAAAAAACAAGCAAAATTAGCTTTAGAGGGTAAAGAAGAAGATGATAGAATAAAGCAACTAAACCGTGAACTTGAATGGATTCGTCAAACTCCAAAAGCTAGACAGTCAAAAAATAAAGCACGTATTACAGCGTATCAAGAATTATTAAATAAACAACAAGAACAAAAAAGCGATCCTACTCAAATAATTGTACCTAATGGACCACGCTTAGGTGATCTTGTTATTGAAGCAGAACATATAGCTAAAAAATTTAACAATAAAATATTATTATCGGATTTTAGTTTTAAAGTTCCACGTGGAGCTATTGTAGGAATTATTGGACCGAATGGAGCAGGTAAGTCTACTTTGTTTAATATTATTACAGGTAAAATAACACTAGATAGCGGTTCTATTAAAATTGGTCAAACGGTGAAATTAGGTTATGTTGATCAATCACGTGATCATTTGGATGATAATAAAACCATATGGGAAGAAATTTCAGAAGGTTTAGATGAATTGCAGCTTGGTAATAGAATAGTTAAAAGTAGAGCCTATTGTGCTGCTTTTAATTTTAGAGGAGGTGATCAACAAAAGAAAGTTGGACAACTTTCTGGTGGAGAACGTAATAGAGTACATTTAGCAAAGTTATTAAAAGAAGGTGCTAATGTAATACTTCTTGATGAACCCTCAAATGATCTTGATTTAGATACTTTAAGAGCGTTAGAGGATGCAATTTTAGATTTTGCTGGTTGTGTTTTAGTAATTAGCCATGATCGTTGGTTTTTAGATAGAATAGCTACGCACATTATCGCTTATGATAAAGAAGGTGATGCTACTTGGTTTGAAGGGAATTATCAAGATTATCTTGACTATATGTTAAACGAGAAAGGCAAAAATATTTTAAATCCAAAATATAAACATAAAAAACTAATATAAATATGTCTTTAACGCAAATATTATTAATTTTGTTTGTAGGAGTATTAGTAATAAGACCGCGTGATATTTTTATAATTATTAAAGAATTTAAAAAAATAAAAGAGTATTTAATTAATATTAAGTCGTCTATTATAAAAAATATAGATGAACCGTTAGAAACAGAGCAGGTAAATTTTTATTTAAAAAAAATTATTAACATAGAAGGTTATTATCATGGTAATTATGATTTAAGGACAATAAAAGAAAAATATTATACGTTAGTAATTAACAACGACTTAATAGAAAATGAATCAGCAACTGATATAACAGAGAAATATTAACCCGTGCCTCACTTAATAATTAAATCTAAGAATTATGCAAAAAGTAGTAAAACTTAATAATATCAAAATAGGAAATGATTTACCGTTTGTCCTAATTGCAGGACCTTGTCAGATTGAAGGACAAGACCACGCTTTATTTATGGCAGAAAGACTTACTAAATTAACTAACAAGCTTGATATTCCGTTTATTTATAAATCTTCTTTTGATAAAGCTAATAGAACTTCTATAAGTGGGATTAGAGGGCTTGGTATAGAGGAAGGTTTAAAAGTTTTATCAAAAGTAAGAGCTGAATTTGATTGTCCAATTGTTACTGATGTTCATTCTGAGAGTCAATGTACTGAAGCAGCTAAAGTAGCAGATATTTTACAAATCCCGGCGTTTTTATGTAGACAAACCGACTTATTGCAAGCCGCAGCGAAAACCGGTAAAATAGTAAAAGTAAAAAAGGGGCAGTTTTTAGCTCCTTGGGATATGAAAAATGTACAAACAAAACTAGAAGCTTTTGGGGTGAAGGATATATTATTTACAGAGCGTGGCGCATGTTTTGGTTATAATAATTTGGTATCTGATATGCGTAGTCTTGCAATAATGGCGGAGTTAAATATACCTGTAGTTTTTGATGCGACACATTCCGTTCAGCAACCGGGAGGGTTAGGAGGTAGTACTGGTGGAGAAAGAAAATATGTAGAGCTACTTGCAAAGGCAGCAACGGCTGTAGGTATTGCCGGTATGTATATGGAAGTACATCAAGACCCTGATAACGCTCCAAGTGACGGCCCATGTATGATTAAACTGGATAATTTAGAGTCCATTCTTATCAAACTAAAAAAATATGATAAAATTACAAAAGAAAAATAATCTCAAATTTTACCTTTCAAAATATATTAAATATTCCCATATTAATTCAATTTAAAAATAGAACTTTTTTATCCTCAGAATTTCACCAATTCACCTTTAAATCCTTGTTGTAAATTTACTTATTCAGAAAAATTTTTTAAGTAATGTTAATATTTATTTATTCAACTTATAGATCAAAAATGTTTTCATTTGTATAAATGCAAATAATTTATAGGTCTAATTATTATGTGGAATCAAATAAAGGCGGTTAGCAGTACACTACTTGGGAGTCCCAAACAGGAACGAGTGTCTAAAAATGTAAATGATTTTTTGACAGAATATTTTAATAATCTTTTGATAAAAAAACACACTCCAAACTTAGGTATTTTTGAAGAATGCAATGTTTCAGAAAAATTACATAATATTAATTTTGATAAGATATTAACTTCAAGCAAGTATTCCATATCTAATCATTATGAAGATATTATAGATTGGCTTTCTAATAATACTCGTTCAATATTCAATGAAAAATTAGTAAAGCCAAATAGCGAGCTTACAGAGTTTATTTCTATAGCCACTTTAGATTTTAGTAATAATCCTTTTATAACAAAAAATGTACAATATATAGCGAATTATTTAAGAAATAAC
>NZ_CBCDJS010000108.1:0-4014 GCF_965035265.1 Rickettsia sp. | reverse complement strand
AAATTAAAAGCTCGATTTATCTCGCTTTATGCTGGATTCCTGCTTTCGCAGGAATGACATCGGCAGGACCAAAACTTAAATCACCTCTTCTATTAAATCACTTAACAATACATGCCCTTCTTTTCTTCTTTTTAATAAATTTTGTGAGGCATCCTCTAATACCTTTGGATTACTTATCAAATCAAGTATTTTATCGGCTAATTTTTCGGCAGAAATGCTATTCTGCTCTAAACACCATCCTCCTTTTTTATCTTCCAATAATTTTGCATTATAATATTGATGATTATCCGCAGCACTTGGTAGCGGGATAAAAATTGCAGGTAACCCTATATATGTCAGCTCTTCTATCGTAGACGCCCCTGCTCTTGAAATTACTAAGTCAGCCTTCTTATACTGCGATACCATATCATCAAAGAACTCAGCAAGCTCATAAGCAATATTTAATTCTGAATATATTTTTCTTATTTTTTCTTGATCATCAAATGCTGCTTGCTGAACCACATACAATTTTAATTCCGGCTGCTTCTGCATCAAAATTTTAATACTATCCGGTATTAACTCTGAAAATAATTTAGCTCCCTGACTCCCTCCAAAGATAAATATAGTAAAAAGCTTGTCATTCCGCGGCTTCTCTTGGGTTATTGTCATCCCGCGACTTGATCGCGGGATCCAGTCTTGTTTAATGTTTTTATGGATACCGCGGTCAAGCCGCGGTATGACATGCCCCACAGAATCCAATTCCCTAATATTCCTTCTAACTATCCCACCGGTAATTACTATTTTACTTTTTGCAAATTCCGGTAAATTCTTTACGTTTTCATAAGAAATAGCTATATTTTTAGCAAAGCTTGCAAAAAATTTATTAACTTTTCCAAGGTAAGAATTCTGTTCATGAATTATAATCGGTACTCTTAAAAAAATTGCCGCAAACATTGAAGATATAACAGGATAACCGCCAAATCCCACAATGACGGAAGGCTTTATATTATATAATAATCTAATAGCTTTCAAAACTGCAATTGATAATCTTGGTAAAAATAAAAAAATATTACTTGATCGTTTTAAATCTAAGATATGAAAAATTACTTTTATATCCTGATTTATATATTTTTGGCACCTTAAATCAGTAATAAAATGAACTTCATACCCACGTTTTATTAATTCCTCTCCAAGAGCGACTGCCGGAAAAAAATGCCCACCAGTGCCACCTGCTACCAAAATTATTTTTTTCATATTTCAATATTATGTATTTTATAAGAATTTAAAGGTGTTCGGTGTCTTGTAAAGCCAAGAAGCATACCGGTAGCGATAGCAATTGCAAGCGTTGAAGAACCACCGTAACTAATAAACGGCAATGTCATACCTTTAGTAGGAAGTAAATGTAAAGTCACTCCCATATTAATTATTGCCTGAAGCCCTAATTGTGCAACTATACCGCTAGCAGCGAATTGTACAAACTTATCTGTTTCGTTTAATAATTTAATAAGACTTCTTAATACTATAAAAGCAAATATACCTATAACAATTAGGCAAATAATAGCTCCAAACTCCTCACCTGCTACAGCAAAAATAAAATCCGTATGTGAATCGGGTAATACCTGCTTTACTGCTCCCTCCCCTGGACCGCGTCCATATAAACCGCCATGCTCAAAAGCCTTAAGAGACTTACTCACTTGATAATTCTCGCTACTATCGGGATCTAAAAATGAATTAATTCTTTGCGTTACGTGAGGTAACCAAAAATAAGCAATAGTTACTCCTATCATTCCTAAAAAACCGGCTAGAACAATCCAAAATATCGGCATACCAGCAATAAACAGCTGAATACCGAAAACTGCCGTAATCATTACAAGCATTCCAAAATCCGGCTGAATAATTAAGAGAATAGCAACAATAGAATAAAGTATTACACAAATTGTAAAACTTGGAAAATCATCATTAAATTTTAGCGATAATATCCAGCCCGTAACAACTGCAAAAAACGGTTTGATAAATTCCGAAGGCTGAATAGATAGACCTAGAATATTAATCCATCGCACTGCCCCTTTTACTTCATAGCCAAAAAATTTAACTGCTATTAATAAAACTACACTGGCAATAAACCCAACTATTGCAAAACGCCTTAACCATTTCTTATTAAGGCATGAAAATAATAATATAAGCCCTGAAGCGGCGGCTAAATAAAATATTTGTCTAGATGCAAAATAATTTTCTTCAAGTCCTATTCTACTTGCAACCGCCGAACCTGAGGTGGTAACCAGCATTAGACTGAAAGCAAATAAAATTATCAAAGAAATTATTATTTGGCGGTCGGTGCTACGCCACCATAATTTAATAAAACTATTAGATATTTCGTTATTCATGGCTATATGTCATTCCCTCGAAAGTGGGAATCTACTTTGTCATACCGCGACTTGATCGCGGTATCTAATTCATTATTTTTAGGCCCCGTAATCAAGTCGCGGGGTGATAGTATATTATACAATTTAATAAATAACTCACCACGTTCTTCAAAATTTTTAAACTGATCATATGAGCTACAACTAGGTGCTAGCAAAATATTTTTTACCTTTGCATTATCGCTGCAAGCATCTTTGTATGCGAGTTCAAAAGCTTGCTCAAGATCATCACATATTACAAAATCTACTATACCAAGAGCAGTATCTGCAAATATTTTTTTAGCTTGTCCATAAAAATAAGCTTTCTTAATTTTACCAAAATAAGGTTTTACTTCTTCAATACCTCCCTCTTTCGGTATTCCTCCTGCAAGCCAGTAAATATTATCAAGTGCTTTAATTGACTGCATAGCAGATATTGCATTTGTTGCTTTGCTGTCATTGTAAAAATTTATATTATTTATACTACCGATATATTGCATTCTATGAGGTAAACTTTGAAAACTACTTAAAGACTCAAGTATTTTTGTAGATTCTACTCCCATTATCTTAGCTACTGCATAACTTGCTGCAATGTTTTCACAATTATGAATACCTTGAAGATTTTTATTAAACAGCAATTTAAAGCTACTATCATCAAAAAAATTATCATTAATTTTATTATCAACTATTGATACACCGCTTTCAAGGATTTTAGTAACCGAGAATGGAATTAGTTTTATACGTTGTTCTTGCTGCAATTTTATAAAGACTTCATGACAATAATTATTATCAATATTAATTACTGCATAACAACTATTATCCATTCGAGCGAAAATCTTAGATTTTGCTACAATATAGCCATTCATGTCTTGATGTCTATCTAAATGGTCAGGAGTTATATTAAGAAGTACTGCTATTTTAGCTGTAAAGGTTTTTACTAAATCTAGCTGAAAAGAAGATAATTCAAGCACATATCCGTCTTTACTATTCTTGGCTTTTAAAGCCGGAACCCCTATATTACCTGCAACTGGATAGTCTAAACCATTACTATTTAAAATATGGCTTATTAAAGCAGCAGTAGTACTTTTACCGTTTGTACCGGTTACGGCGATAAAGTTTAAATTTTTTGATTTTTCAAATAATAAATCTATATCAGAAGTAATTGATATATTGAAATGATGAGCAATTCTTACTACTTCATGCGTAAGCGGAACTCCGGGACTTAAGACAATTTTATCTAAATTTTGCCATCTTGAATCGGATAAAGCAGCAATAAGGCTTTTTCCGAATAATTCTTCAAATATATCTCTATTTGCTTTTAAATCATCATAAACAATTACATCATATTTATCTTGTAGCTCCTCGTAAACCGACATACCGGTTTTACCAAGCCCAAAAATACCTATTTTTTGTTTTGTATGAGAATTCATGAATAACTTATATGTCATTCCCGCGAAAGCGGGAATCTAGAGAAAGAGAGACAATTTTAAATATACTAGTTTTAAAAACTAGCAACATTTGTGTTTGTTGATTACTGGATTCCTGCTTTCGCAGGAATGACATATATACATGCTGCAACAAAGCCATAACAAACTTACTTAGTTTATCTCTTGCATTAATGCTTGCTCACCTTCAT
>NZ_CBCDJS010000107.1:0-4028 GCF_965035265.1 Rickettsia sp. | reverse complement strand
CCATATTCACCGGATTTAAATCCGATAGAAAAATTCTGGGCTAATATGAAACGATGGATTAAGAATAAAATTACTGAATTCGCAAACTTGTACGAAACTTTAAAAAAGTTTTTTACTGCACCTAATACTATATGATTTACTATATAGGTATCTCTTTGGCAAGTTCCATATAACGAGAAGATGGAAATTGTGTATTATGAAAGGTAAAAGTTTGATTGCTTTTAAGCAATTCGTGGTCATTATTTATTATTTGTGCATCTTCAATTGGATATGCATCATTACCATCAATTAAACAAGAGAATATATAACTTAAAGCAGCTAGTTGCATGCTTGGTGACCAGTTTATAGGATTCCAAGAAGACCAAATGCTAGACGCTATATATTTAATAATTTCCTTATTAGTTTGCATTTTATTATATCCTGTTTTGGTTAAGGAAATACAGCTTCAACCATTAAGCTCTTGACACCAAATTTTGCAAGATTTGCTTATACTCACGTATTAATATACGCTCCGTTAAGCTCACTTTTAAATTTAGTGTCAATACCATAATGCTTTTTGCTGTATATTAAATGAATTTATAAAAGATACTAAAATTTTATTAAAAATCATTAATAATTTGGTGATAATTGTGTGAATTATACACAAACTATAAAGCTATAAATAGTAACATTAAAAAGTTGTTTACTTTCTCTAGTTTCATACTTAGGATATTTCTATTTTAAGTGTAAACTTCTTTTTATGTACAACCAATCTAATGAACAAATCAAATCTATCCTCGATGTATGGAGAGCTATTGAACACTTAACTCCTTTCAAGAATGAAAATTTGCAACAATATTTTGAAGCTGTAGAAGAATATAAAGAAAAGAAATTATTAGATGAAAAATTTAGCCATAAATTAAAGGATGAAGAAGCACTTTTTTTATTGGAAGATAAGCCATTTGAAGAATTTGATAAAAAGGACCTTGATATAAATCAAGATGAAAATGACGTAGCGGTCTATTGGAATATTTATTTAGGATACTTAAAATGGTCAGAAGCCGAAATTGATATTTTAAAAAAATTAGTAATCTAACACAAATCAATACAGAAATTTTACAAGATCACGTAAATCAAGATACTGCAACCATTACTCCTATTGCTGCATTAACTATTAACGAAAATATGATTTATGAAAAAGACTCAATGGTTATTTCCACGGCTGCATATGCTTTAGGCGAAATTACCAAAGATGATTTTTGTGAAAATGATCTTACAAAATTAATTAATTTCGATGATATAGATAATAGCTTAATACGTGAATCACTTAACTACGGTAAAGTTATAAACGAAGGGCAAATACAACTAGATTTAGAGATAATTAATCGTATTATTGATTTTTTAGTTGCATCATTAAAGATTAAGTCAAAATATTTAATTGATCGTTCTGAAATTTGTGTAAGAAGAGTTATTGCATCAAAAAAGAAAAAGCCAGAAGAGAATAAAGCAAAAGAGAGCGAAGAAAATGATAACAAGACAAAGGCAGATGAAGCAAATAATGTAGAAAATACTAGTTCTTCATTATCGGCACCGTCTTTAGAAATGTTTAATAGTTTTTTTCTTAAACCTCTCAATTCGCTTAGAAAAAATGCAGAAAATATTACTAAAGATTCAGCAATTTCTAAATATTTAGGATTAGAAAGAAAACCAAATTCTATAGATATTTTAGAGGACTTAGAGGCTTTTAAACACTTACTGCAACCAAAAGAAATGCAGCTTAGCCGTTGGCCTTCTTCACCGAAAAATACTTTAGCTGCTTTGCAAGCAGCGGCAATTAACTCAATATTACCTTCGTCAGAAAAGCTTTTTGCTGTTAACGGCCCGCCTGGTACCGGTAAAACCACTTTAATGTTTGATATAATCACAAATCTTTATGTTGAACGTGCTTTAAAAATGTCACAATTAAAACATCCGGAGGATGGTTTTGATAAACAAAATCATGTACACGAACAACAAAATTCAAACAAAAAACCCTTTAAGCATAATATAAAGACTTTAAAAACGGAATTACAAAATTATAGTATTGTTATCGCTTCTTCTAACAATAATTCTGTTGAAAATATCTCTAAAGAGCTGCCACTTAAAACTAAAATAGATCTCGTTTACCACGATGAATTAGATTTTTTCAGTCGACTTTTAACCAATAAAGATAGTTGGGGTATATTTTCAGCAGTTCTTGGAAATTCTAAAAATAGGAGAAAGTTTATTGAACGGTTTTGGGATGTTAGAAATGAGAAAGATAATAATAAATCCAAAACTTTCACGATGCGTCAATATTTAAATTTACTAAATAATAATAACCATAAGGATCATGCACCTGCAAACTACAAACCTAAATATTGTAATTCAACTTCAGAGCTAGAAGCAAAATGGTTTCAGGAATGCCAAGAATTTAAAGAATTACATAAAAAAATCACCGATATCTATGATGCTATCGATATAGTGATTATTAACAATAAGATAAAAAAAGATATTTTAAGTAAATATAAAATTATAATTGATGATGAAAACCTTACAAATGCAATTGCTAAGCTAAATATTATATTAAGAAATATTGATCAAGAATTAGAAAAAATAGCAAGAAATTTTAAAGGATTTAAATTTGAATTGTCTGAAAAGGTTCATAAATTTTTTAATACCAAAAAATATCAATATTCCCTAGAAAAAGAAAATAAATTAAAAACTTCAAGGGAAATAATAGAGCTGCAAGATGTTTTACATATACTAGTAAAACCTACCGAGCTTTTAAAAGAATACGGCTTTGACACTAAAAATTTTGAAGATGATTATTTTTGGCAAATTTGGGAAGAACAAAGTAATAGGCTTCATAAAACCACCCCTTATTTTAACGAAAAGTTTGAGCAACTTAGATCAGAATTATTTATTAAAGCTACCAAAATACATGAAGTTTTTATAAATGCGAATGCTGATATTTTTTGGTGTAGTTTGAATTTATTTTCAACTATTTTAACTACATCATCTATGGATATAGATCATAAAATTTGGCAAACAGTTTGGCAAAACTTTTTTATGGTTGTACCGGTAGTATCAACTACTTTCCATTCTTTCGATAATATGTTTAAGTATTTCGATCATAATAATATTTCTTGGCTTATTATTGATGAAGCCGGACAAGCTCAACCACAATATGCTGCCAGTGCTATATATAAATCAAAGAATGTAGTAGTAGTAGGCGACCCGATGCAAACTCAGCCTGTTTCTACACTTAAACAAAAATTAATTGAAAAACTATGTGAAAAATTTAATGTTTCATTTCCAGATTGGTCGCCTTCCAAAGTTTCTGTGCAGCATTTAGCCGATCGTAATTCGTTGTATCAAACTAAATATAATAAAGCTCTAGTTGGTTTTCCTTTACTAGTTCATAGAAGATGTCAAAATCCAATGTTTGATATCTGCAATAAAATTGCCTATGACGATAAAATGATTTTTGCAGTTTCGCCGTCAAAATCTGTAATTAGTGATATTTTGGGTAATTCACGATGGATAAATGTTGAAGATAATAATAACAAAAAAGGTAAGCATGAGTCTAAAGCAGAATTTGATGTATTATATCAATTACTTAAATCTATTTTAAATAAACCTAATTCAAAGGAGTTATTAGAGCAGATTTATGTAATCACTATGTATAAAAGTTTTAAACTTTATATTCAAAAAAATATAAAAGATAAAATATCAAATTTAACTAAAGATCAAAAATTACCGGAATATATAAAAGATTTTTGTGATAGAAACATAGGTACTATTCATTCTTTTCAAGGGAAAGAGGCAGATACGGTTATTATGTTGCTTGGAGCTCAGCGACCTGGCGACGTCGGGACTAGAACCATAATGACCGATAAACCGAACGTCTTAAACGTCGGTATCAGTAGGGCTAAAAATAACCTTTATGTTATCGGTAACCTTGAGATTTGGCTAAAACATAAATATATGAAAGAAATATATAATATGCTTGGTGATCAGACTTGATT
>NZ_CBCDJS010000106.1:0-4080 GCF_965035265.1 Rickettsia sp. | reverse complement strand
GAAAGCAAACCATATACCGGTAGTTTATGCCCTTTACAAAGATGAAGGACACGGCTTTGCCAAACCGGGTAACAGAATATCTTATTATGCTCTTGCCGAACAATTTTTAGCTAAGATTTTAAAAGGAAGAGCCGAACATATAGAAGATGATTTAAAAAATGCTAATCTCATTCTGAATGATAACGAAAAAATTACCGGTAAGGAAGCAGAAAAGATTATAGATACGGCAGTTGGGAATTAAGAAGAAACCGTCATACCGCGACTTGATCGCGGTATCTAGAAAAATTAAAAAAGAATGGATACCGCGATCAAGTCGCGGTATGACATAGTTGAGGTACCGTTATGCTACTTACAAATACTGAAAATTCTTACGGCTTAATTGCAAAACTTTTCCACTGGACGATGAGTATTATAGTTATAGTAATGCTCATTGTCGGTTTCTCAATGGACAATTTCGTAGAACCACCTCTAAAATGGCAGCTATACGGCTTACATGAAGCTACCGGCATAGTTGTTTTATCTTTAGTAATAATAAGGCTTTTATGGAAATTCTATAATGCTAATGTTTTGCTACCGAAAGATATGCCGAATTGGCAGAAAAAAGCTGCACAAATTAATATAAATTTGTTATATCTTTTAATGTTATTAATGCCGATAAGCGGCTTTCTAATGACTATTTTATCAAATCATCATATTGATTTTTACGGTCTATTCACTATAAACTCTTTCGCTCAAGATTTACAAATTTGCCAAAATTTTTAAAAAAATCCATAAAAAAGCTGCTTTGTTATTTACTGCCTTAATTATTTTGCATATACTAGCTGCGTTTTATCATCACTTTATTAGAAAAGATAACGTACTTAAGAGGATGTGGAATGAGTAAAAATATTTTAGATTTTTTTGGAAAAGGTAAACATAAAAACAAAAATGAACCAATTGATATAGACGAAGCTATTGCTATAGCAGTGATAGAAGAGAATCTTAGCTTAGATAAAAAACTCTCTTCTTTACAGCTTAAAGATTAATTATTATACTGTGCTTTAATTATTTAAATAAATTATTTAAAATGAATATTCATGAATATCAAGCAAAAGAGATTTTAAGAAAATACGGTGTACCTACCTCCACTGGACTCGTTGTTACGAAAACCGAAAAGATTAACGAAACCATAGATAAGTTAAATACGGAAGTATATGTGGTTAAAGCACAGATACATGCCGGCGGCAGAGGTAAAGCAGGCGGTGTTAAGGTTGTTAAGAGTAAAGAAGAAGCCAAGAAAGTTGCTCATGACATGCTCGGTATTAATTTAGTAACGCATCAAACAGGACCCGCGGGGCAGAAAGTAAACCGTCTTTATATCGAGTCGGGCTGTGATATTTTAAAAGAATATTATTTTAGTATCGTATTTGATAGATCAGCTAGCCGTATTACTTTTATAGCTTCTACTGAAGGAGGAGTTGATATTGAAGAAGTGGCAGAAAAAACTCCGGAAAAAATTGTTAAATTTTCTGTTGATCCTGCAACCGGTTTACAAGATTTTCATATGCGAGGCATAGCTTATGAGTTAGGCTTTAAGGATAACCAAACTAAACAGATGAAAGAAATAGTAAAATCGGTCTATCATGCTTTTATTGAAACTGATGCAGCACAAATTGAAATCAACCCGTTAATTGTAAATAGTGACGGTGATCTACTCGCTTTAGACGCAAAAATCACTTTTGACGATAATGGTTTATTTAAACATCCGAATATTACGGCAATGCGTGATCACGATGAAGAAGATCCTCTAGAAACTAGAGCAGCAAATGCAGGACTTAGCTATGTAAAAATGGACGGTAATATCGGCTGTATGGTTAACGGTGCCGGTCTTGCCATGGCTACTATGGACATTATTAAGCTTTACGGTGCGTCACCTGCAAATTTCTTAGATGTTGGTGGCGGGGCTGATCGTGAGCGTGTAAAAGAAGCCTTAAAAATAATTCTATCCGATAAAGAAGTGAAAGGAATTTTAGTTAATATTTTTGGCGGCATTATGCGTTGTGATATTATAGCAGAAGGGGTTATTGCAGCTGCAAAAGAAATAGGTATAAAAGTGCCGTTAGTGGTTCGTCTAGCCGGTACTAACGTTGAAAAAGGCGAAGAGATTTTATCAAATTCCGGTTTAGAAATAATACCGGCACATGATTTAGCAGATGCTGCAAATAAAATAGTTGAGGCGATAAGGTAGATATCTCGTCATTGTGAGGAGCATTGTTGCGTGGCTCGATTTCATCGTCATTGCGAGAAGAATTACGCAGTAATTCGACGAAGCAATCTCAGGATATTTGACAAGATTGCCACGCGGTCTTTGACCGCTCGCAATGACGATGACGACACACACAAAATAAAAACGTAATCTATTAAAATAAATTATTACACATGGCAATATTAATAAATAAAAAAACAAAAGTAATCTGTCAGGGTTTTACAGGCTCACAAGGAACTTTCCACTCTGAACAAGCAATAGCTTACGGCACTAAAATGGTTGGCGGTATTACACCGGGCAAAGGTGGTGGAACTCATCTTGATTTACCGATTTATAATACCGTACATGAAGCAAAAGCAAAAACCGGTGCAAATGCTAGTGTTATTTATGTTCCACCTGCCTTTGCAGCTGATTCGATATTAGAAGCAATCGATGCCGAAATCGAAATAGTAGTATGTATTACAGAAGGAATTCCGGTACTTGATATGGTGAAAGTAAAACGTGCTTTAGTCGGTTCTAGAACTAGATTAATCGGTCCTAATTGTCCAGGAATTATAACCCCTGATGAATGTAAAATCGGTATAATGCCGGGGCATATTCACAAAAAGGGATCAATAGGCGTCGTTTCAAGATCCGGTACTTTAACTTATGAAGCAGTAGCACAGACAACAGCCGTAGGGCTTGGGCAATCTACATGCGTTGGTATTGGCGGCGATCCTGTTAATGGAACTAATTTTGTTGATTGTATTGAGATGTTTTTGAAAGATGATGACACAAAAGCAATTATTATGATAGGTGAAATTGGTGGTAATGCGGAAGAAGATGCAGCCGACTTTATCAAACAATCAAAAATCAAGAAACCTATTGTTAGCTTTATCGCGGGTATTACAGCACCTCCTGGTAAAAGAATGGGACATGCCGGAGCTATTATTGCCGGAGGAAAAGGAAGTGCCGAAGATAAGCTTGAAGCTCTACAAAGTGCCGGCGTGACTATTACTAGATCCCCTGCCGATATTGGTAAGGTTATGTTGGATTTACTGAATAAAGGCTAAGTAATTATATAAATCGCTGGACCAATTTTAGCGTCATTGCGAGGAGCGAAGCGACGTGGCAATCTCGTCACCTGAGATTGCTCGCCTTGATTACTACGTAATTCTTCTCGCAATGACGGAAAAACCGATCCATACAGGCATGACACAAACGAGCCACATCACAACGCCTTTCACTCCTCATAATAACACCTCAATATCCATACAGCCTTCCACTGAAATGACCTCCTACAAACTGGCAAATCAGTTAGAAATTTTCATAAAATTTAAATTTTTGATTGATAATTAATTTTATTATATGTAATGTAGTCGCTACCAACTAATTAATAAGAGGTTAAAAAATGAGTATATTAACAATAAATAATCATGGTAATAGTTTAGCGATTATAAATCTTAATGACGATATGTATAATATTTTCAATTATGCCTATAATTCTCATATAGATTCTAAAATTTCCTGTAAGCCTTGGGATCTTGGCAATACTAAAATTTCTTATAATACTTATAATAATGGGCTTAAAGAAATTGAAACTAATAATACCGGTATTATTATTCAAGGTACTAAAATTGAAACTAAAGAGACTGATATCTTTCCGGATGATACGAATGATTTTAGAAGTATTTATTATAATAATGAGTATATAGTAAATCATATAGTATTAGGTGCAATAATAAGATAATATACAAGGAAAAATGTCAACAAGTCCATATAGTGAAGATTTAAGGAAGAAAGTAATAAATTACCTAAAGAAAGGAAGGAGCCAAAAGGAAGCATCAGAAGTTTTT
>NZ_CBCDJS010000105.1:0-4130 GCF_965035265.1 Rickettsia sp. | reverse complement strand
TTCTAATACTATCTTGGTCTTTTCTTCGGCACTGAAATTCCGAAACTGTTTCTTAGTCATTCTTACCTCTTAAGTTATTTGGTCTATTCTAACTTATTACCAAGCAAACCTAACTATTTTTTTGTTCAGTTTTTTCAGGCCATTATACAACTTATCATGGATATTTTAGAAGACGAAGCTAGCATGGGACGAGCATATTCAATTAATGCTTTTTGCGAGGCATTTGATGGAGAGAAAGGACTTGGTAGTAAAGACTCTATCAAATCAAGGATCAAGGTTTTAACTAGGAAAGGTTATATAAAGTTTTTTAAAAATACTACTGATTATGGACTTGGTAAATGTACCTCTAATTATGGTCTGATGTGTTTTAAAAATATGCAGTTAGTTAAAAAACGTGGCGGCAGCAAAAAAGTATTACCTACTCATTATTTGCATCATGAATTTGAAGAACTATACCCTGTGGAAAATCAAGAATTTTGGGTCATACATGATAAAAAAATAGACACTGAAGAATTTGACTATATTCAAGTTAGGAATGAAGTTTGTACAACTTTAAGACCTTAAAACCCTTTTAATGACAAGGTTTTCTGAGGTTAAGATTTTAAGTTAGGAATCAAGTTGAGGTATTTTCCCTAATTTGAAATTCACGCAAGCTAAAAAAAGCCGTAAAACATGCTATACTATAAGGAAAATTCAAGTTAGGGATCAAGTTGAGGTAACGTTCCACAACTATCCTAACTTAAATTAAAAAAACCATAAAAATCAATAACTTATAGGATTTTTAAGTTGAGGGAAATAAGTCGGTAAAAAATCAAGTTAGGAATCGCTGAAAGCCTTAAGTTAAAAGGGATTGAGCGAGGTAATTCAAGTTAGGAAAATAACACCTATACTATATATAGTATATAGGACTATAAAAGTCCTTATAGCTATAGTATAGGATTTTGCGTGCGTGGTGGATCATAAACCATGTTAAGCAATAACTATAAAATCAAAGGTACAAAAATGATGGAAATAAATAAACAGGACAAAAGACCGATAGCCAAATTTTATCGCTGCTATTTGGAAGATATAAAAAACGGCATCGGCTTAAACAAATGTCGTGGCATCAATGAAGAGCAATTTAGAGCGGCTGACAGGATAGCTTGCAATTACGAGCGTACTTTTGCAGGTAACGGGACCAGTAGCATCATTAAAATTGAAAATATCAAGCAAACCAAAAGCAGTTATAACACCACAAAGCTTGAATCACAAATTGATGCTCTGCATAAGCACAAGCTAGTATTCTCACGGCTAAATCAAAAATCACAAGAGATTATCGAACATTTTTGCTTAAATGAGCTACCTGTAAGACAGTTTGAACTGAAGCAAATCCCGCAATGGATCAAAGGCACAGGTACAGCACGCTTGCGTGAAGCACTTGATGATTTAGCTGAGATTTATAAGAATTTACCGAGGTAAAAACATTAAATTGGTTACTAAAATAAAATAATTTTAAAGGTTGTTTGGCTTAAGAAAAGGCATACATAATAAAAATTGGTTACTGTTATAAACATGTCCCTTTACCCCTATTGCTATGCGGTAAACCGAATGATATAATGATATGTAAGAATGAAATTAGTAGAGATAAAGGCAAGGAGCAGATATGGCAATAATTAGAGAAGAAGTTAGTAATAGTGACTTAGAGCAATTACTACCACCGATAGTGATTAATGCAAATAAAGATGATATCGAAGCAGTAACCACAGCTGGGTTTGATAGCGTAACTTTTGTAGTGCTGGTCGGAGCTTCAGCGGGTCAGTTAAATAATAATCGGTATGTACAAATTAAGCTGCAACACGGGGACAGCCAAGACGCTAATTTTGTAGATTGCACTGATGAGGAAGTAGTTAGTAACGAACAGAATCACGGCAATATACTTGAACTAAAAGCAGCTCCTGATATTAATACAAGATTTATGATGGGTTATATTGGCGCTAAGAATTATGTTAGACCCGTAATAACCGTAACTGAAGAATTCGGCAACCAAGGTGTTGTAATAGGGATTGCTGCTTTGTTACAAGGTCCTAAATATAGACCGGTTGGAGTGAATTAGACAATGAGTTTTATTATCAACATCAACAGTAATATCAAGCATCTAGAGCGTTATATGAATGACCTTGAGAGAAAGCAATTACCATTTGGTACGTCGCTGGCTTTAAACAAAATAGCCTTGTTATCACAAGAAAATATTTGCAAAGCCATTCCATAATAAGAAAAACTAGCATATAGATTAGGCCATATTTTCATTATTTCCGGCTTAATAAGAAGTTTTCTAATCGCCGATGCTGCTTTTCGTGAGATTTTATGATTATCAGAAAATATATGATGGATGATATATCTTACATCATAAGGAGTACCGAATTCAGCTATTTGATCTAATGCGTTAAGGTGATCCTTTGCCTTTATTTTTCCAAAAAATCTAATCTTCGTATTTAACACCAGTAACTGCTTATATACTATTTTTGAATTCATAATCTAATTATTTCTTAAACGGTTTAATAGGTTTACAATAAATTTTTGCAGCATCAACAGAGACCAATTCTTTTTCCGGATAACGAAGTGCGGTAAGTTTACCTCCAAATACACATCCTGTATCAATATTTATAGTATTATTAAGCCACCGTGCTTCAGAAACAGGGGTATGACCATAAACAATCAGCGTATTGCCTTGATATTCTTGGTCCCAAGGATAGCGAAGCGGTAAACCAAACTCATCGATTTCACCGGTGGTTGCACCATACATACAAAATTTACTTATTCGCTCAGAACTACGCCCTAGATCTTTTTCTTTAATGCCGGCATGTGCTACTGCTAATTTTTCATCATCTAATATGTAATAGCTATCTAATTTTTCTAAAAATTTTAGAACAGATGCTTTAAATTCTGCTGGCTCGTTTTCTAATTGCTCAAGTGTTTCCTGAAGCCCATGAGCAATAACAACATTTCGCCCTTGAAGTTTTCGTTTTAGTTTATCATCATGGTTACCGTTAACACAAAAAGCAATAGATGAGGAAACACTATCCATTACTAAGCGTAATACCTCCGGTGAGTTTGGACCTCGATCTACTAAATCCCCTACGAAAATAATTCGTCTTCCTTGAGGATGAGTAATAATATATTTATTACCTTTTTTAATTCTATAACCGAGCTTATCTAATAAGTTTTTTAACTCATCAAAACAACCATGTATAGTAAATCATATAGTATTAGGTGCAATAATAAGATAATATACAAGGAAAAATGTCAACAAGTCCATATAGTGAAGATTTAAGGAAGAAAGTAATAAATTACCTAAAGAAAGGAAGGAGCCAAAAGGAAGCATCAGAAGTTTTTGGGATACATAGGAATACGATAAGTCGATGGAATAAGAGTTATAGCGAGACAGGTACTTATGCTGCTAAGGAGCGCTTAGGTTACAAAAGTAAACTAGATTATCAGAAAATTGAATTATTTGTTAAGAATAATGCGGATATTAAATTAGCAAATATCGGGGTTCAATTTGGTATAAGTAAAGGCCATGCTGGACTAATACTGAAGAAGCTAGGATTCAGCTATAAAAAAAGCCTTCACCTACTTGGAGGCAAATGAAGGAAAGCGAGCCGAGTATGCGGAAACAATAAAAGATATATCTAGTGAGAAGCTTGTGTATATAGATGAAAGTGGAATAGATATAAGTATTTGTAAAGATAGAGGATGGGGATTAAAGAATAAAAAGCTTATTGGTAAGAAGAGCGGTAAGTATTATCAGAGAACGAATATTATAGCAGGTTTGAATATGAATAAACCTATAGCTCCTATGGTATTTAATGGTACATGTAATACTGAATTATTTGAAGCTTGGGTAGAGCAATTTTTGATTAAAGAATTGAAAGCCGGACAATTTGTAGTGATGGATAATGCTGCATTCCATAGATCTCAAAAAACTAAAGATTTAATTGAATCTGTTGGCTGCAAAGTAATTTTTCTACCGCCATATTCACCGGATTTAAATCCGATAGAAAAATTCTGGGCTAATATGAAACGATGGATTAAGAATAAAATTACTGAATTCGCAAACTTGTACGAAACTTTAAAAAAGTTTTTTACTGCAC
>NZ_CBCDJS010000104.1:0-4178 GCF_965035265.1 Rickettsia sp. | reverse complement strand
AAAGAGAACTAAAAAATAGATTAAATTAAATTTCTTTCACAAAATCCAATGTACGGATTTACAACTATTCGCATGATAATCTAATATATCAAGTATTGACAAAGTACTTACATTATTTATAATAAATTAAAATTGAAAATAGTTGTGTTATGAGTATCAAACTAGATCCTTACGAACAAGATATTGAAGATAATTTTGAAAAGCAGCAAAAAATTGATGATAAAAGTGAAATAGCTTTGCTTCAAAAATCTGCAAAAGCACATCTTAATAAAAAGAGATCCGTTACTATCAGGATTGCAGAGCATGACATAGAAGCAATAAAAATTAAAGCTTCTAAACATGGTTTACCTTATCAAACCTATCTTAATATGCTAATTCATTTAGACGCTACTAAATTGTAAAACTATAGATTTTATCGTGAGCTATGCAGCCGTAGGCGTTGCTCGTGTCCGCATGGCTCTTATGTCATTCCTAGCTAAAAGCGGGAATCTAGGGTAAAGCGAGATAAATCGAGCTTTTAAAAAGCTTTAAGGTACTGGATTCCTGCTTTCGCAGGGATGACATAGAGGAGGTTTTTCGATCCATGTGGGCAATGCCGCTTTTAGCTAGGGATAACATACGTTATAGTAATAAACTTAAATTTAGAACAATATATGACTTTTATAGAAGAATTTATAAACAAAGGATATTTCCATCAATGTACCGATTTAGATCGGTTAACTAATATAACGAAAGAAACTAAGATAGCTGCTTATATCGGGTTTGATTGTACTGCTACATCACTTCACATCGGTAGTTTAATGCAGATAATGATCCTGCGACTATTACAGCAGCATGGGCATAAGCCTATTGTGATTATCGGCGGCGGTACTAGTAAAATCGGTGATCCTACTTGGAAAGATGAAGCTCGTAAAATTTTAAGCAAAGAAGATATAGCTAAAAATGCCGAGGGTATAAAGAAATCACTGTCAAAATTTATCAAATTCGGTGACGGTAAAAGTGATGCTATTATGCTAGATAATTCAGAGTGGCTAGACTCTCTTAATTATTTAGATTTCTTACGGGATTTTGGTAGCTATTTCTCAGTTAATCGTATGCTTACTATGGATTCGGTAAAGCTAAGGCTTGAGCGTGAGCAGCATTTAAGCTTCTTAGAATTTAACTATATGTTATTGCAAGCCTATGATTTTTACTATTTAAGCAAACATTATAATTGCAGCATGCAGCTTGGCGGTAGTGACCAATGGGGCAATATCGTAATGGGAGCGGATTTAATTCGTAAAATAAGCAGCAAAGAAGTATTCGGTATGACGACGCCGCTACTTACGACTAGCTCAGGTGCTAAGATGGGTAAAACTGCGGCAGGGGCGGTATGGCTTAATGAAGAACTGCTAAGTCCGTATGATTATTACCAATATTGGCGTAATTGTGAAGATGCCGACGTAATTAGATTTGCTAAATTATATAGTGAGTTAACGGAGGAAGAGCTTAATAAATTTGAGAGCTTAGTGGCTGAAGATATTAATGCAGCTAAAAAACAGCTTGCGTATGAGCTAACTAAGCTTTGTCATTCAGAACAAGCAGCAAAATCAGCTCTAGAAACTGCGGTAAAGATATTTGAGCAAGGGGAAATCGATGAAAATTTACATACGGTTGTTTTAGAACCGGAAATATTACAGGCGGGCATTAGTGCATATGAGCTATTTCATGAAGCAGGGCTTGCTAGCTCTAAATCGGAAGCACGTAAACTTATAAGAGGGAAGGGTGCTAAAATAAATGATGAGTTAGTTGCAGATGAGAATATGATAATTAATACTACTTTTTTACTCGATAAAAATGTTATAAAACTTTCTGCCGGTAAAAAAAGACATATATTAGTTAGGGTTTGAGTAGTTTAGTTTATTATTATGACCAAAATAAGGCTTGATGAATATTTGCTGAAAAAAGGTTTTGTAACAGATATTACCATAGCACAAAGTTTAATCATCCAAGGTAAAGTACATAATAAGTATGAGCAGTTAACTAAACCAGGTACACAAGTTAATATAAATAGCACGGATATAAAAGTAAAATTACCGAAACATAATTATGTTTCAAGAGGGGCATTAAAGTTAATTGCTGCTTTGGATTATTTTAAAATTAATCCTGAAAATTTGGTTTGTATTGATATAGGTAGTAGCACCGGCGGTTTTACTGAAGCGTTACTTGAGCGTAAAGCAAAATTAATCTTTGCAGTAGATGTCGGTTACGGTGAACTTCACCCTAAATTACGTGATAATCCACAAATTAAAGTGCTCGAGAAGACTAACGCACGATATTTAGCCGATAAACAAATAACAACGAAGCCTGATTTAATTGTTTGTGATGCCAGCTTTATTAGTTTAACTACTATATTACCAACCCCACTAAATTTAGCTAAAGAAGATTGTATGATTGTTGCTTTAATAAAGCCGCAGTTTGAAGTCGAAAAGCATGAAGTTGAAAAAGGCGGTATTATTAAAAATCCTCTCTTACATCAAAAAGTATGCGATAAAATAAAAGATTGGCTTGAGAAAGAATATAATTTTAAAATATTAGGTATTATAGAAAGTCCAATACTAGGAGCTAAAGGGAATAAAGAGTTTTTAATAGTGGGGCAGAGATCAATATAATCAGTTAGTATTTACCTAGAAAATAAATCCAACAAAAATTATGCAATATTGCAAAGAGACCAAAATAACAAGCAAGATAAAATGTCATAAAAAGTGCTTTTTTAAAAAGTTGATCTTTTATTACAAAATAGGTAGGAGCTACCAAAAATAAAAGTAAGATATTTAAATTAATAGCTGCTCGGTCAAACAAGAAAGTTTTTTGATCTTGCCACAAAATATACTTGTCATATAATCCTGCTGACAATAATACAAGACAAAAAATTCCTATGATAAAACAAATCACATTACAATAAGAAAAAGCTTCCTTAAATTTTAAAAACATATATCTTACTATTTAGTTAACAAGAAGTTCATTATAAATAATTTTTTTAAACAGTAATAGATAGAAGCACGTTTCCTTAAAATTTTTGGTATTTAGTTATATTATAAAAATATAAAGTTAAATATTGCTTATATATTCTAATTAGTGTATTTTCGTTACGGATAAGCATTATAAAATTTAAAAAAAGGTGGGTTATCCCACCTTTTTTGTTATAAACATCAAATATGCAAACTATTGAACAACAAATAACAAACGTAATAGAAGAATCCTTGACGGATATGGGATTTGAGTTAGTTCTTGTTAAGTTTAAAGGTGTTAATCCTAAAGTAGTCGAGATATTGATTGATAGCTTAAACGATGAAAAAATATCTGTGGAAGATTGTACTAAAGCAAGCAGGACTATCTCCGCTATTTTGGATGTTGAAGATTTAATAGAAGACGCATATTCTTTAGAAGTAGCATCAAGCGGTCTTGAACGTCCGTTAGTAAAGTTTGAAAATTATAAAAGATTCTTAGAAAGAGAAGTTAAAATCAAACTTAAAGAATTATTGAATGGCAAAACTCGTTATCAGGGTAAAATAATTAAAGCCGAAAATAATAAAATATATTTGAAATGTGAAGAACAAGAAGTACTAATAGATTATGATTTAATTAAAAACGCTAATCTAGTTTTAACGGAAGAAGTATTTAAAAAATTACTAGGTTCTATGAAGGTTTCTAATTGATTTTTTATTTTGAGTTATTTTTTAGCGAAAATTAATAAGATTTTTGAAGAAATAGTATTCATATTTCAAAAAAATCTTGTAATTTGCAGCAAAAAATAACTAAAATTAAATCTTTTTAGAAATCTTTACAGAGCCTAAAAAGCAGTAAGAGATAATGTATGTCTAATATAGGTAACGTAGAAATTTTACAAATTATAGATTCTGTAGCTCGTGAGAAAGGAATATCAAAAGAAATTTTGATTTCAACGGTTGAACAAGCGGTACAAGTAGCAGGACGAAAAAAATACGGTAATGAATATAATATTAAAGCTCAGATAAATAGAAAAACCGGTGAGATAAATCTTTTAAGGATCTTAAAAATAGTAGAAAATGTAGAAGATTACTTAACGCAAATCTTACTTGAAGAAGCTTTAATAAAGAATCCGGAAGCTAAAATCGATGATGAGATATATGAAAATTTACCACCGATTGATCATGCTA
>NZ_CBCDJS010000103.1:0-4201 GCF_965035265.1 Rickettsia sp. | reverse complement strand
AATTCTAATACTATCTTGGTCTTTTCTTCGGCACTGAAATTCCGAAACTGTTTCTTAGTCATTCTTACCTCTTAAGTTATTTGGTCTATTCTAACTTATTACCAAGCAAACCTAACTATTTTTTTGTTCAGTTTTTTCAGGCTATTATAAAGTAAGTCCTTAGGATTAAATAATATTTTAACTTTACAATTAAAAATTAATAGAAATTCAATATTTTATGTAGATAAACAATATAGATTACAAAAAATTACTTTAATTTTCGGTGTTAGTTCGTTTTTAATTTTTTCAATATTTTTATATTTTTATTTAAGAGTAAGTAATCATATAACAAGACAATTCAAAATATTAAATCAAGACATATATGATGAGAAAAAAATTAATACGGCATTGCTTAATAATATTAAAGTTGACCATCACTTAAAGAAACTCTTTATAAGAAAATTAACGGAAATGTATTTAAAGCAAGAATTAGGAGAAACATATGAACCAAATAATATTTCATTCAAAAATCAGCTATTTCCTATATATTTAACCGATATATCTCCTGCTAAAATTAACATAGAAAACTTAACTAAGCTGTTGCAGGATTATTTTGCTCCTTACTTTACTAAAATCGGTCTTAGAGTTACTAGTAACATAAAGGATATTGAGCTTAACTGCTCTATCGAAGTTTTTTACCAATTAATATTTAGTTTGGTATTTAATTTAGTAAAATTTATGGATAGGCAAAGCAATGTACCTCAAATACTTAAAATAGATTTTAAGCAAGATAAAATTACCATTGTTAATGATTGTTTCCCTTTAGATGAAAGAAAAATGATTAAGTTATCGGATATTATAATAGAAGAATATATAGATGTATTTATTTTAAACTGTCATAAGATATTTAAATCTCTCAAAGAACATAAATTTAAATATAGTATCTTTTCAAATAATAGATCAAACACAATAGAAATTATTTACCCTCCGTTAAATAAATCAAATAATGAGTCTAATAAAAATATGGGCAGAATATTAGATATTACTAAATATATGAATAGATCATAATTTATATTTTTCTTGCACGCGTTGGTGTAATATCCACTCAATAACTTGTTTATCAATATTTTCGTCAGGTAATGAACGATAATAACGAAATACTTCACTTAAAACTTGAGTAAATTCTAGTTCAGAAACTACTAGATTTAATTCATTTATTGTATTTATTATTTTAGGAAAAGTTTTTTCCAATAAACTATAATCATGTTTATTAAGATAATCGTTAACTTTAATAGCAGGATCATACAAATCTTTTATTGTAACACCCAAGGTATCAGCTATTGTTTGCAAGATTTCTGCAGAAGGCTTTTTAGATATACCTTTAATAATATTATATACGCTGTTTTTCTTTAAATCTGACTTTCTTTCAAGCCCTGTAATTTGAATATTACGCTCTTTTATAAATTTATACAAATTTTTTTGTAATACCGTATCTGACATACGTTTTTAAATTACCATTGTATTTTTATAACAAATTTTAAGTATTTTTATAAATATTAAACCAATTAATAAACATTATTCATTGACTTTTTATCCAAAAGTACTAGAACATAATTACATATATGTAATTGTGCTTATTGGTTGAATATAATACGACCAAAATATCGTACGATTACAAACATATCAAGATGTTTTAAATAAAGCAAGAGGATATCACGCTTTGCTATAAGTTTAAGTGCTTTCTTGAATGAGTTTTAGGAATTTTGTGTACAAATTTTAATTTTTATATACAGAGAGCCTAAATGATCGGCGTTATTATGCTTTAGGTAATTAAGTTCTTACTTAAAGCACCAATAAAAATGGAAAAATATTTTATGAACAAGACAGAAACAGGAAGTTTTAACTGTGAAAAAAAACTGGATATAAGTTTAGAAAAATTTTCTAAACAGATAAATGACATTAAAGAGTCATTGGATATATTTTTATTAGACAAAGAGTATATTTTAGAATCAGACGACGAGGATGATGATGACTATAATGAGGTATGGATAAAAATTTCATCTGTGAAGGAAAATTAAATTAATCTATTTTGGCTCTTTTTGACTATAAGTTATAAGATTTTTTTGAAATAGGAACAACCATTATTATAAAAACCTTATTAATTTTCACTTAAAAATATCTAAAAATACAAATAATTTAATTTTTCTTCACAAAATCTAGAATTTTTTCTGATTAGTGCAATAAAAAAGCCGGAGGCGGTAAGAATAATTCCAAGCCAAATAAAGCTCATCATTGGCTTGTAATATATTTTAGCATGAATTATATCGCCGTCTATATTACTTAAAACAGCGTAAAGATCATATGATAAGTAAGAGTATATATCGCTTTCTTGCGATAAACTTTTTTCAACTATATAAAGTCTATTTTCCGGCTTTAATATAGTTATATTACGGCTATTATCTTCAAGCCAAAATTCAGCGATTTGTCTATAATAATTTTTACCTTGAGCAAATTTAATATTTTGCAATGTTACTTTAAATTCGTTAAATGTTTTACTTGTTCCCACCTCTCCGGTAAAATCCATTTCACTTTGTAATAATGCATTCATAGTGATACTAAAGCTAATCATGGCGAAACCAAAATGCCCAAGGATCATACTAGCGTTACTTGCTTTAAGTTTATTTCTAAAATAATTGGTTTTAATCAAAAGATAATGCACATTATGAAGCATCAGAAATATAGATGCGATTATAGTTAAAATCGATATGGTACTAAATGTTACTTTTGATGATATTAAATAAGTAATTATTAGAGATAATATTAGAATAATAATATGTTTTTTAATAGAGCTTTTGGTAGTAAATAATCCTATGGTACAAAGAATAGGAATAACGAATATAATAAAATTGTTGATGAAAAACGTCTCACTAATAATAATAGGTTTATCATCAAATAAAGAGTAAATTGGTGGGTAAAGGGTAGCACATATTAGGACGATAAGACTAAGCAGGAAGAATATGTTGCCGAGGAGTATTCCGAGTATGTCATGCTGTGGCTTGACCACGGTATCTTGTAAAACAGTCTGTGATGGTAAACTTCTTGAGATCCCGCGGTCAAGCCTCGGGATGACACAGAGTCCACCAATCCCCATAATCAAAAATATCCCAAGTAAGTACATTCCTCTCTCAGGTGAGAATGCAAAAGAGTGAATAGAGGTAATAAAACCGGATCGGACTAAAAAAGTACTAAATATTACCAACAAGAAAGTAACTATTGATAAAATTATAGTCCAGGGGTCTATACGATTTGTTTTGGTAGTAACTATTATAGAATGATGTAGCATAATTCCGGATAACCAAGGAAATAGCGAAATATTTTCTACTGGATCGAAAAACCAAAATCCACCCCAACCGAGTTCTCTATATGCCCACCAAGAACCAAGACTAATTCCGATAGTAGTAAATAAGATGCCGATATTTGAAAATATTTTGAGAAGCCTTATGTCATTAATGGATTCCTGCTTTCGCAGGAATGACATAGAAAGGGACGAGAATGACATAGAGGCACAAACAATAGTAAAAGGTATGGCGTAGCTAACATAGCCGAGATAAAGTAAAGGGGGGTGGATGCTCAAAGCAATGTCTTGTAGCATCGGGTTTAGCCCGAGTCCCTCTTTAGGGATAAAGGAAAAAACGTTAAAGGGATTAGAAGTAAAATAAATAAAACTGCTAAAAAGTAATTGTATAGCTGATAATATGATGATAGATAAAAGTTTAAGCTGTTTATCTTTGGCTAAAAATATATAACAGCAGCTGATAATTTGTAATAAACAAAACCATAATAACATTGAGCCTTCGTGACTCGACCAGCTACCGGCTATTTTATATATTAACGGTTTTAAAGTACTAGAATTTAGAAAAACATTTTGTAGTGAAAAATCGGAAACAATGAAAGCATAGACTAGGGTAACAAAAGCAAGTATAGCACATAAGGCGGCTATGTAGAAAGGAAGAGTGATGAAGTATATGTCATTCCTGCGAAAGCAGGAATCCAGTCTTTTATAAAATAAAGATTTTTTCTGGATTCCCGCTTTCGCGAGAATGACATAAGAGACAAAAGTTACATAAACAACCGACATCCCACTTAAGCACATCGTAGCTAGCAGTAAAAAATTACCGATGTTACTCACCGTTTTGTGCTTCCTGGGTAGTAGGTAGTACAG
>NZ_CBCDJS010000102.1:0-4238 GCF_965035265.1 Rickettsia sp. | reverse complement strand
TTCTAATACTATCTTGGTCTTTTCTTCGGCACTGAAATTCCGAAACTGTTTCTTAGTCATTCTTACCTCTTAAGTTATTTGGTCTATTCTAACTTATTACCAAGCAAACCTAACTATTTTTTTGTTCAGTTTTTTCAGGCCATTATATTCCCGCGAAAGCGGGAATCCAAATCCCTTCTCTGTCATCCCGTGGCTTGACCACGGGATCCAGTTAAAAATACTAAAATTATTAGTATTTTTTATTGTTTTTATAGACCCCGTGGTCAAGCCACGGTATGACACCGAGTGCTTTTTTATATCCACGCAACAATGCCTCCCCGCGAAAGCGGGAATGACATAATCAAAATTTTTTTACATAACCTAATGACAAAAGTAAAATATGAATATATTATTTAATATACTCGTTTAATTTGAAAAATTGGCTACGTTGTTTTTTGCTTTTAATCCTCACGTACTAATATGTATGCTGCGGTTAAAAGCTTCAAAACGCCCTGCTCTTTTCCAAATTAAACTTCGTCTATCATTTATCAAGGAAGTTATGAGTGCAGATACTAATATTAGCGATAGCTTAGAAATTGTTACACAAGATCATTTATCGATTTTTTCTTTAATAAGTTCATCTGATATTATCGGTAAGTCGGTTATGCTGATGCTGCTTATTGCCTCCATTTGGTCGTGGGCTATTATTTTGGATAAAATATTTAAGCTAGGACAAGTGCAGCGAAGAATGAAGAGCTTTGAAAATGTGTTTTGGTCCGGTGGAGTGTTAGAGCAATTATATGAAAGCATAAAAAGATCGGTTAATAATCCGCTAGCTTTAATATTCGTATCCGCTATGGATGAGTGTAAAAGCTTAAGCACTAAAGGGCTTTCCGATGCGTTAAAAAATAATCATAAAGAGCGTATAACAAGTGCAATGCACTTAGCTCAAAATAGAGAAGTCGAAAAGCTTGAGAAGAATTTAAGCTTCTTAGCAACCGTTGGATCAAGTGCTCCTTTTGTGGGTTTATTCGGCACTGTCTGGGGAATTATGCACAGCTTCCAGTCGATTGCTACTTCAAAAAATACTTCGCTTGCCGTAGTGGCTCCCGGAATCGCCGAGGCATTGCTTGCAACGGCTATCGGTTTATTTGCAGCTATTCCGGCAGTAATTTTTTACAACTATCTTATTTCCCGTATTACTCTTATCAACAATAAAATTGAAGATTTTAGTAGCGAACTAAATTCTATACTTTCCAAGGCAATTGATCAGGAGAAGATGTAATGGCTATAAAGCTTGCCGGAAGTAATAGAAAAAGCAAAAGAGCCGTTGTTAGTGAAATTAACGTCACACCGCTTGTTGACGTGATGTTAGTACTCTTAATTATTTTCATGATCACTTCTCCAATGCTCGTTTCAGGTGTAAATGTGGATTTACCGGAAACAAATTCAAGCCCGATTTCAGGTCAGGATGAGCCTTTAGTTGTTACTATCAATAATAAAGGCGAAATTTTCTTGCTTGAAACTCCAATAGAAAGAACGCATTTAACTGACAAGCTTGCAAATATCACTAAAGAAAAAAAGGATGCTAGAATTTTTGTAAGAGGCGATAGAAATGTTTCTTATGGACAGGTAGTAGAGATAGTTGCCGAAATTCATGCTGCCGGTTTTTCTCGTGTAGCTCTTATTTCAAATATTAAAAATAATGAAAAGTAATCAAAATAAGGATAATTTCACGGTTTTCCTTAGCTGCTCTATTGCCCTACATTTACTTCTTTTATATTTCTTTTTATTTGGCATGCCGTCGCTTTTTGAAAAATTACCGGAAGAGCAAACGATAACTTTTGAAATGTTACCTGTTAGCGATAAATCAAATATTATAACGACGACAAAACAAAAAGAAGCCCCTATAGAAAACGAAGATGCTAAAAAGTCTGAGCAGAGTAAGCCAAAAGAGGAAGAACCACAGCAAGATTTACCTAAAGAAGAAAAAGCAAAAGAAACTGAGACTAAAACAGTAGAAGAAAAGCCAAAAATAGAAGAGAAAAAACCTATAGAAGAACCAAAGCCTGAAGAAGCGAAAGAAGCATTACCTGAGAAGAAAGAAGAAGTAAAGGAAGAAAAGCCTAAAGAAGAGGAAAAAAAACAAGCAGAAGAAAAGAAGAAGCCCGAAGAGAAAAAAGAAGAAGTAGTTGTCAAAAAGCCTGAAGAGAAACCAAAAGAGGTAAAGAAAAAAGAACCTAAAACCGACGAACTTGATTCTTTACTGAAGAATTTAGAGCAATCTTCGGAAGGCGATAATGTAAAATCCAATAAGCATCAAAGGTCAAAAAAAGCTGATAATGCAAAAGAAGCTAAAGGGGTTTATACAGATGGGCTGCCTCTTTCCGATAGCGAAACATCTTTGATAAAAAGGCAGATTGAAAGACATTGGAGTAATATACCGGCAGGGGTTAGAGGTAATAATAAAGTAAAAGTCATTATTAGCATTACGCTAGATAAAGCAGGGAATGTTGAGCAGGCAAAAGTTAAAGAAAGAGTCTGTCCTAATATTCCGGCTAGCGTTTGTGAAGCTTTAGCGGATAACGCAATTAGAGCGGTATGGCAAGCAAGCCCCATCGAAAATCTTGACCCTGCACGTTTTAACCATTGGAAAGAGATTAATTTTAGCTTTGATCCGAGTAAGTTGTAGGCTTATTGCATGGCTCAAAAAATGCGTTCGATGTCATCCCAGCTAGGCGTTGGCGTTTTGTTGCATGGCTCGCTTATGTCATTCCCGCGGAATCGGGAATCCAGTAAAACCATATAGCCTCTATATCAATATTGAAGTTATTTTTCTGGATCCCTGCTTTCGGATGACATCAGAATTATGAAATTAGATTTATTTCATAATATTTTAAGTGCAGGGTAGGTAAATAATAATATATGGAATAGATTGAGACCAAAATGGACTATCATAGAGCATAATATTTTATTGGTTTTGTAATATGTGTAACCGGGAAAGAAACTGCATATAGTGGTTAAAGCTATATATCAAACCGCCTCGAAAATGAGCGAGTCCATGTATTATAGATCCCATAATAACAGCTAAAATTTGTTGTTTAGGTAAAAGATTTTGTAATGTTCTTTGTAAAAATCCTCGAAAGAATACTTCCTCAGCCATACATACTAAAAAGAAATTATTAATTGCCCATATCGGTAATATGCTTGGTATTTTAGGCTCAAATAAGACATAACCGCTTATTAATGACAGAGCCATAATTATCATTATACACAGTAATAAAGATAGTAATGTATATTTTACAGTGCCGCTACTCTCTTGTTTTTCTAAAATATATAAATCGCTTAGAGAGAAAATTATTAAAGCCGGAATTACCTTATCAAAATTTAGATACATGGTAAACGGTACAGATAATTCCGATAACTGTACTTTATCAATGGCAAGTATATTAAAAAATCCTGGAACTTTATGAAAAGCAAAACCGACAAAAAAAACCGAAATAGATGTAAATAATAGTGTTTTTATTATCTTATTTAGCTGTAAATTAAAATAGGCATAAGTAATACCAGCAAAAACAATGAGTGTACTAAATCCTATAATATTTATTATACTTGGTATAAAGCAGCTAAAATCGTAATGCCTATGCCTAAATATACAGGCCTTTTATCACGGCAAAATAAAGATATTAAGATTGTTATAATAAGAAGAATGTAGGTGATATTTAAGGAGTGCATATAAATCTTTGTAAAAAAACTGTATTTAATATATAGTTATTTTTTAGCATAAAAAATAGAAAAATAAAATAATCATAAAAAGAAACCAATAAAATAATGTATAGAATTGGGAGATTTTATGAAAGATATAGAATATTGGGAAAAAAAATTTAAAAACTGTAAGTATTCTGATAAATTAATCGGAAAGCTTTTATTTTTAAATACCCAAGTAAAGAAACCTGTCGATATTAGAGAAGTTAAAAAAGGTATTTACTATGCTCGTAAATATCATGGTGAGCAAATGCGTCAATCAGGTGATCCTTATTATTCTCATCCAATTGCAGTAGCAATTATGGTAGCGGAATTTGTGGCAAAAGAAGTTCCTAAACTTTTTACTCCTATGGTAATCCCCCCATTTTTAATCGCAGTAGAGAGTAGAGAGTTAAGCTGCTAAAGCTAATTTTTGTATTGGCGTTATACCGCTTATAGCCATATTTGGTCTTTCGTTATTATAAGACCAAAGCCATTTAGTGGCAAGATCTTGT
>NZ_CBCDJS010000101.1:0-4241 GCF_965035265.1 Rickettsia sp. | reverse complement strand
CCTTCAGTATCCACGCAACAACGCCTGCTCGCAATGATGATATCTATTTTTAATAAACAAAACTCCATATATAATAATTGTTATTTTCTACTTGCGTATTATTTTTAAGAACGTACAATGCAGTTTTTTTAATAAAAATTAATATTTATGATACTATCCTTTTTATTCCGTAAGAATCCAGTAATAAAATCTTTTTCTAACTTAGGCTATGATATAGATGATATAATATCTACAATTTCATCTAATAAGGTAAATTTTAATAAAAATAATGCTGCTTCTACCTTTTCCAAGAAGTTAGCATATGGAACGCATTTAATAATTAGCAGTATAACTGGTTTTATTATAAATGGGACAAAAGGAAGCAGTCTTTTTGTTTCAGCAACTCTTGCTGATGAAATCTTAATAACCGAAGGGTATTTTCAAAAACATTATCTTACTTCTGTTACATTTAAAGGAAGTTTAATCTACCCTATCACTACAAATCTCATCACAGCTTTTCCTAATTATTCAGTACCAATTTATTTAACTTCTACAGCTGCAATATTGAGCTTAGCATATTATGGGACTGATTTCTTAAATTATCAGGAAAATTTAAAAGAAATTCAGACAAACTTAACTCCTAATATTAAGGTAATTGATACTAATATACTTTCTAACAATTTTAAAAATGATTCAAAAAATGAAATTAAAGATGTAACACAAAAATTTTATCATATTTCTAATAATCCAATTATTAAAAATATGGTTATAACAAATGTTTTAGATTTAATTGAAGCATGTATAAATAGTAGTTTTATTAACTACACTGGAAATGATGGCAATACATTAATTGCATTAACCTTACTCATACAGGACACGACTGCCGCTATAGGACCTCTTGTTTCTCAAGGAGCAAAAATCAGTATTTTATGGTGCGGAAAAAATATAATAAGCACACTATTTCAATCATATAAAACTTCTTTAACACAAAATACTCAAGATTTAATTGAACAAAAAGCTTTAGAACTATTACTAAACGAGAAGTATAAAAGTAAAATCTTAGGATTAAAGGATATAGAAGCTATTACTAGTAATTTATTCATTGATCTTCATAGTACTTTCACTGTTGGAATTTTACAATTAGGGCATTTAACCACTCAAAAAATTATACAGCTTATTGCATTGCGAGATATAATGAATTTAGTTCCAGGAGCTATTATATTTAATGAGTTTGAAAATATTAAGCAAGGATTTTTAAATATATTATATCAACTAGACATTTCTTACAGGAACGAAGCGGAAAAAATTAACGAAAATAAAGCTTCTATAGTAAGAAATATATCCTCTAATACTTCAAATATCTTGTTAACTGATTCTGCTCAATTTGTACAAAATCAATATTCTAAGCAACTTAAGGCTAAAAAAGAAATATCGAAGAAAATGTTGCTTTTAGATAGCACAAGAAATACTATAACTACTATACTAGATATCTCAGATAAATTCATAAAATCACTTTACTATATTTATAAAGTAAAAAATGGAGAGATTACACTTGAGCAAGCTCTACTACTTAATCCTTGGCTTGAAACCTTAAAACCATTCTTAACAAGTTCCTCATTAAAAATAATCTTTAGTGGAGCCGTTATATCACAAGCAAGAATTACAAAATTAATAGAAGCAATTTCTTCTGAAAATAAAAAAGGGATAACATGGTCTATTAATGATACAAATGATGAACTTGTAATTTCTGATTATAACCTAATTATAGAAGAAAAAACTATTTTGAATTTTGAAAAATTAGTATTAAAACTAGGAGCACATTATCTTCTTTCAGCTTCTTCAGGAAAAGGCAAAACTACTTTTTTAAAGAGTTTAGTAAATTGTATTGCTGATCCATGCCATAGCGTTGGTGAAATTTCCATACCTACTCATTATCAAAATCCAAAAATAATATTTATTGACCAGAATAGTTACATACCGGTTCAATCTACTTTATTTGAAGTAATAACCTCAGGCCTTGATCAATCAATCATTAAAAGTAATAAACAATCACTGGAAGAAAAAATTAACGCACTATTTATAAAATTAGATCTAGGTACATTAATTACGCACTTAAGTGATAAAAATTATGATGTAATAAATGCACCAAGTGGTGGTCAAAAGAAAAAAATTGGAATCATTAAAGCTATAATTTCAAACCCTAAAATATTAATTTTAGACGAAGTGTTTGCCAATCTTGATAAAACATCTATAGAAAATGCACAACAAGCTTTAAAAGAATTTTTACCAGAAACTTTAATGCTTGTAGTGCATCATGACGGTAAATCTCATGACTATAATAATTTTTATGATCAGTATATAAATCTTGAAGATTTGTATGCTGAAATAAAATTATTAGGAGAATAGCTACTAACTATAATTATGATTATTCTATTAAAAGTACACAGAACCTAGGATTCAATTATGAGAATTTTTTAAGATTTCTTTATAGACTTCAAGGTTTTTTCTAAGCATTAGATCAAGAGAGAAATCATTTATTACAGTATGTCTTGCTGCTTCTTGGATTTTCTTAGCAGTATCAGTACCTAAAATCGAGAAACAATAATCGATTTTCTCTGCTAATGCTTCAGCATTATTTGGTTCTACGTGGAAACCAGTAATGTTATTATTTATTGTTTCTACTGCTCCGCCAATATTGGTTGCAATAACAAGCTTCTCCATCGCTTGCCCCTCAATAATAGTTCTGCCAAAAGCTTCAGGCTCGATTGAGGCAGAAACAATAATATTGGAAATTCCGTAAAGATTTATTATATCTGAGTCATTACCGAAAATTTGAATTTTATTTTGAAGTTTTAGATTAGCTATAAGCTCTTTTACTCTATTAGTAAAATTGGGATGTCTAGATATATCACCGACCATTAAACAATAAAAATCTCTATGTTTTAATTTACTTAATGCTTCTACTAAAACAAGATGCCCTTTCCAACTTGTCATTCTAGAAGGCATTAATATTATTGGCACTTTGCTTGGTGCATCATATTTATCACGACATTTTTCAAGTTTTTCCGACGTTAAATTTGCGGGATCGAAATAATCACAATTCACTCCACGCTCAATTACTACTATTTTATCTTCATCAATTTTATAGTTTTCGAGTAAATGCTGTTTTACAAAATTGGACACGGCAATAACTTTCTCGCCTTTTAGCATTATGCTATTATAATATTTTTTTAAACTATTCGGAATATTATAAACTCCATGAAAGGTAGTCAAAAATTTAGCATTCGTCCATTTTGTTGCTAGATATGAACTCCATGCCGGGGCTCTTGATCTTGTATGAACTATATCAACATTATATTTTTTAATTATTTCTGCTATTAATCTTGCATTATTCAGAATTACAAAGGGATTTTTACTGCTACTGCTCATTTCAATATGCAATATATCTTCCTTATCTAATTCTTTAACTAGAGTACCACCTGCTGAGATTATGATAGGAGTATGACCAAGAATTTTAAGATATTTTGCAACTTCTATAGTACCTCTTTCAACCCCTCCCGAAACTAGAGCAGGAACTACTTGCAAAATAGTATATTTATTGTATCGTTTACTTGACTTTAATGAAGGCATTAAATCTCAATCTATTAAAATAATTATTTAAAATGCACAAGCTTTATAATAGAACACAAGACAAATTTATTGTCTATAATTATTATAGAATAATTAATACAAATATTCCATCTGTAATTTTTTTACACGGCTTGATGTCTAGTATGCAATCAACTAAGGCTATCTATTTAATAGATTATTGTAAAAAAAACAATTATAATTTTATTGTTTTTGATAATTTCGGCTGTGGAAACGCATCAGGACGATTTGAAGATCAAACAATTAGTGATTGGTTAGAGGGAGTATCACTAATTTTAAATGAGTTAATAGATACAGAGGTAATATTAGTCGGTTCGAGCATGGGAGGATGGCTTGCACTTCTTGCGGCTTTAAAATTTCCTAATAAAATAAAAGGACTTGTATGTTTAGCTCCCGCTTCTGATTTTACGCAAGATATTTGGCAAAATATATCGCTAGGCGATCAAAATAAGATGCAAAAAGAGGGGGTGCTAGAAGTAGAAGGCAAGAATTGCGAGCATAAATATCCTATCAGCTATAAACTGATAGAGGATGCAAAAAAACATTTACTGCTCACAAAAAACAAAATTGATATAAATATACCGGTGCATCTAATTCATGGTATGTTAGACGAA
>NZ_CBCDJS010000100.1:0-4253 GCF_965035265.1 Rickettsia sp. | reverse complement strand
CATAGGTGAAAGCCGTAAATTACTGGTATTTAATATAGATGAAATACCTGAAATGAAAAAAGGGCAAGGTGTAACGCTGCAAAAATTTAAGAATGCAAAACTTCTAGATATTAAAATATTTAATAAAGAAGACGGTTTAGGCTGGAATAACAATGGAAAAGCAAAGCTCGAAAAAAATATTATTGCATTTTTAGGGAAAAGAGGTAGTACCGGTAAATTACCTCCTATGGGCTTCCCTAAAAATAATAGATTTTCATCATAATAGTTAAAGATTGAGTGTAAAAACCCAGCATATTTTATATGATTTGATACAAGCGAATTTATAAATAATTCGCTTGTACTGGTTTAGGTTTTGTGAAGGTTTCTAAAAAGATTTAATTTTGGTTATTTTTTGCTGCAAATTATAAGATTTTTTTAAAATATGAATAACTATTCTTTCAAAAATCTTATTAATTTTCGCTAAAAAACGCCTCAAAATAGCAAATCAATTAGAAATCTTCACAGAACCTAGTATTAAAAGTTTTTATAGGCTTTTAAATTCATCTTGCCTAGTTCAAATTAATAGATGTTACTATCTTCCACTCCTATAACATCAACTTGATCCTCCTGATGACATTCCTCTAACGGATAATATGCAAAATCTTCATTATTATTACCGAAAAGATTATAAACGCCAGTTAAGAGCTTATTACTATTCTTAAAAAATTGAATTATAGTAGAACAATCTTCTTTAATTGTATCTATTAAAGGTTTTCCGATAGCGGTAGCAGCAGCCATAAGTGCTGGCACCTTTATTGCATCAAATTTGCTTATAACGTGGTTGGGGCTTGAAATTTTTTTTAAGGTAAAACCTATACTCATTAAATGAGGGATTGCTGTAATATATTTATCTATAATATTACTTGTTTCCATCATGTTTTTAAATACATTTAATATAGGAGAAAAAAAATTTTCACTGTCCTCTGATGTTGGCTTTTCTATGTTATGAGTTACATCTATTTTTATCTTTAGAGAATCATCTTGTTTCATATGAAAAAACTTCAATGCTGCCTCAAAATCGCCATCTTTTGTATAGACTTTCTGAATATTTAAAGCATGTAATATTGTAGATATTTTTTTAGGTTGGAACTAGAAACAAAATTATATGTATCTTTAAATAATAATTTAGAAGCGGCTGCATATCTTGTAACTGCTTCTAATCCATTTACAAAGGAATATCCTGAGTTTGTAAGTTTAGCATGATTCATAGTGTTACTCCTGTTTTAAAATAATAAAAATTATATATCACATGATTACCATATATTATGGTTGCATCACAATATATGGTAATCAAAGAAAGTCAACATCTAACAATAAAAAAAGTAAAATATATAATTTTATTTAATCAAAAGGCATATAGCACGAATTTTTCATGGTTCGCCAGTACTTATGTATATTTACGCTGTGTAAGCTCAACTTTAAATTCATCTTGGTTGTAGCTTTCTGAAATATGCTATTTAAGTAAATAAAGTACGGAGTTAAGTAATAATTTGACGAGAATTAGAAAACTCAGGCTATAGAATGGTTCAGAGGTTTAACAGAAGAGTAAACAAGATTGCTATAAAATTTATTGATAGTTCGATTAAAAAGGTAGAATAATCAAGGCATAAGATTGCTCTAAGCCTTGATTATAATAGTGATGGAATTCTTTTATTCTCATGAAGAGCATAACGAGTTTGTTAGTAATTTTACTAACTCTTACAATAATGCTAATCAGTTATAAAATGATGTCAATTTGTAAACAATTAAAACTTAAGTTTTGTACCTATAAGACCAACAGTACCTCGTGTTGTTTTACTAGGTGCTTCAGGATAATATACAGGTTTACCTTTAGCTTGGAAATGAGAAATTTCAGCATATGGTAATAAGCCCGGCATGATTTTATATTCAGTAGCAAGACTTACAGCATCAACAGTGTTTTTATATCTTGAAGTTTTGAGATATTCAAGACTTGTTTTTATAGGTCCTTGTCCATAAGCAACTGCTCCATTGTAATAATAGGCATCACGGCCGACTTTATAATATTCTTTAGCAGTTAAGCTTTTACCTAAATTACCGTAAGAAGCTCCACAAGAGAAATTACCATAAGTAAATACGGCTCCAAGATTATATGCTTTTAAATTAGAAAGCTTATAAGTATTAAGTACTTGGATTGTAGTTCCGTCAGTTTTAGCATGAATAAGACGACGAGCAGGTTTACCGTATTCTCCGGTAACAGATAATTTTAAGTCTGCATCTTCGCTAATTTCATGTTCATAAGTTAAGCCGGCAGAAAAAGCATCTCGAATATTCTGGTTTATAGTCATAGTTTCGTTATTCTCTAATTTAACCGTCTTTATTCCGGTTCTAGAAACACTAATTCCGTTTCTTCCTGAGCTTTCAAGCGTTAAATTATTTATATCTCTATTACCGCCTGTATTAGCAGTATCGGGAGTATAAGATACACCGGCTTGGAAGCCTTTCATTTTAGGCGTGAAAAAATTCAATCTTCTAGCTCTCTCAGCTTTATCATTGATTTGATCAAAAGAATTAGAGTATGACTCAAGATAAAAGCTAGCACTAGTATCAAAATCCGGTTTTAAGCCGTTATATCTCATATACTGACCGTCAAGTAGAGCATATCTATACCATCCTCCAGTACCTGCAGTTACTTGAGTACCGGTAATACGCAATTTAGCACTTGCGTCGGCAGGAGAGCCGAGTTCTACTTTACCGTAACTAGTTTCAATAAAGATATGTGATCCATTATAACTTGTAGAGGTTTTTGCTCTTGTAGTAGGCTGAAGCACTATTTTAGCACCTGCTATTACATCATTGATAGTTTTAGTAATAGTTGCCGCAAACGCTGCCTCCGTGTAAAACCCTAGCTTTTTCCTGTTATCGGTTACATTTTTATCAAATAAAATTAAATGATCTTGTTTAATATAACCACTTTCAAATAAATAAAATCCTTCTAATTTTATTTCAGTATCAGAATTAGAAATAACGGGTGTTGGATTTTCTTCGGCAAGACCAGCCGATGCAAAGCAAATAATACTTGCAGCTAATAATAAATTTTTCACTTTATAAAGTCCTCAATAAACTTAAATAATAAAATTTACTATACAAAATAAATTTTTAGTATAACAAATATAAATCTAACTACGCTAAAATATAATAATACTTTTCAGAATTGACAATAAAAAACTAATTTAATTGATAATAATTTAATTTTAAATAGATAACGTTGTATTATTATCACTATCATTATTCGAGTAGTCTTAGACTTATAGTTTTAAAGAAAAATTTTGTATTGTAAATAATTATGAGTTATAATCATTAGTTTATTAAGTAAATTAAGTTTTGATTATGGCTATAATGTCAGATAAGTGGATAAAGGAAGCTGTTATAAATCAAAGTATGATTAAGCCCTTTGCGGAAAAGCAGGTAAGAGTTCATAATGAGGAAAAGATTATTTCTTACGGCCTATCTTCTTACGGCTATGATGCTAGAGTATCTAATGAATTTAAAATATTTACCAATATTAATTCTACTACGGTTGATCCAAAAAATTTCAGCGAATATAATTTAGTTGATAGAGAAGTAGATGTGTGTATTATTCCACCTAATAGTTTTGCCCTAGGCAGAACTATAGAATATTTTAAAATACCGCGTGATGTGTTAGTTATTTGTGTCGGCAAATCCACTTATGCAAGATGCGGTATAATAGTAAATGTGACGCCGTTAGAACCGGAGTGGGAAGGACATGTAACTTTAGAGTTTTCTAATACTACTCCATTACCTGCTAAAATATATGCAAATGAAGGAGCTTGTCAGTTTTTATTTTTAAGAAGCGATCAAGTTTGTGATACTTCATATGCCGATCGACAAGGAAAATATATGAAACAAGTAGGCGTAACTTTACCGTTAACATAACTTTTTTATGTAAAAAGTTTATTAATTCTTACTTACCAAGTAAGTAATTATAAATATTAAATTTTTAATAAGGATTTTTATGAGTACAATAAACACCGATACTAATGAGGCAATACCTCATATTTCCGTCAATGCACAATATATAAAAGATTTATCTCTTGAGAACCCTTCTGCCCCATCTTCTCTTGCAGCTTTGGATCAACGTCCTCAAATTGATTTATCTCTAGATATAAATATTACTAATTTATCGGAAGAAAATTTCTATGAAGTAGAGTTAAATATTGAAGCAGTTGCGAGAA
>NZ_CBCDJS010000099.1:0-4266 GCF_965035265.1 Rickettsia sp. | reverse complement strand
AAAAGATAAATAATCTTAAACAACAACAAATTATTAATAAAATGAAGAAGCAAAGCCCCGCTGCTTTTATAAATAATAATTCATTTACACCCTCTAATACACCTACTAATAAAGGAAAATCTTCAAAGAGCAACCAAAGGTAAATTCTATGTCGTTCCTGTGGGATATTGTTCGTGTGGATACCCAAGTCGTCATTGCGAGCATTTGCGGTGTTGTTAGTATGGCTCGTTTTATGTCATTCCCGCGTAGGCGGGAATCCAGCATAAAGCGAGATAAATCGAGCTTTTAATTTCAAAAATTTGCTGTATTTATACTTTTTTCTGGATTCCCGCCTACGCGGGAATGACATAGAGCCGGTTTTTTGAGCCATGCAACAACGCTGCATTTGCTTGAAGCGTGGCAATCTCATGAAATAATGAGAAACTCCTGAGATTGCGTACGTACGTACAAAACTTACAGTTTTTCCTCGCAATGACGTTTAAACAAACTACTCCACTCCTTTCATGCCACCTGTCTTAGCCTTATCAAATGAAGTATCTTTAATTGCCGCATCACTAAAATCAACATTTGTTAGGTCAGAGTTACTAAAGTTAGCCTGATCAATTTTAGCTGATTTAAATATGCTATCTGTTAATATTGAGTTTGAAAAATCTGTTTTAGAAATTGTTGTTGCAGAAAAATCTACCTTTTGTAAGGAAGAGTTCTTAATTGCCGTATTTGTTAGGTTAGCATTTTTAAAAATACTATTTGAAAAATCTATTCTATCAAATTTTAGATTACTTAAGTCAAGATTTGTTAAATTCATATTTGCTAAGTTAGTTATTCTTTGCAAATCTTTTACCGAACTTATTACTATATTATTCGGTGGGGTTTTACTCGAATTATCGTTATTTAAAATAATATTATTAGAAACATTAGTATTAATAAAACCGGAATATGCTTGGTAGTTAATATTATTTATTTGTGAATTAGCAAGGACGGAATTAATAACCGCAGTATTTGTTAGATTAGAATTTATTAGAGCTACTTGGTTTAAATTGCCTAAATTAATTTTAACATCTGAAAAATTTACGTTTTGTATTAAAGATTTAGAAAAATTTACATTATTAAATTGCCCATTAGTTATATTTGAGTTTATTATTTCACTGCCGGTTAAATTGGTATTAATCACTATAAATTGTTTAAAATCATTATTGCTAAAAATATTATTAGTATAGCTAATATTATCTAAAGTGATATTTGAACCTGTAGTTTTATTAATCCTTACAAAATTAGCATTACTATTTTTTATTGATAAATTATTAAATTTATTATCGTTTAGACTCATATTATTTAATATAGAATTATCGATTTTAAACTGATTTAAAACTGAACTATTAATTGTACTGTTTTGTAAATCACATTTAGTAAGGCTAATATTTTGTAATGTTGAACCCTGAAAGGAAGCGTATGAAAAGAAAGAGTTATTACTTTGTACGTTATTAAAGTTTACTTCATTAAAAATACTTTGTGCGAAGTTAGAATCCTTAATTATTACTGCCGTTAATTTAGTTTGACTTAGGTCGCTAGATTCAAAATAATTATTAGTAAAATTGGTGCTATTTATTACACTTTTTTCCAAATCTGTACCATAAAATATTGAATTTGATATATTAGTATTTTTAAAGCTATTATTCTTTAAGTTAGCTTTTTGAAAATTAACACCTTCTATAGTATTATTGCTCCATAATACATGACTAAATTTAGAGTTTTCAAAATTAACATTTTGTATAGTAGTTTTATTAAAAGCAGTATCGCTAAAATTTGATTGAACAAAATTTGTATTTTGTAATGTTATATTGTTAAAAATTGAACCTTGAAAGTCAGAATTATATCCGGAAATATTTTTTATTACTGAATCTGCAAAATTACTTTCTTGAATTATAGCATTGGTAAGTATTGCTTTTTCTAAATTACTACCTGCAAAATCAGCACGTAATATTTCGCAGGAAGTTAAATCTATTCCTGATAAATCTTCATTTATTAGCTTTACTCCTATTAATTTTACTCCTTTTAAATTTGAACCGAATTTCTCTTTAAGGTTCACTTTAAGATTTTTAGAATTTTGCGATATTATATAATTCCGAATTACCGCGCTTTGACTATCTGTAAGTAATCCATTCGCATCACGGGTAGATTCGGAACAGCTGCTTAATAACAAGTAAATAGTAATTATTGATATGACTCTAAGCATTTGCTTCCTCATATCCTTCTTCATTTATTCTATTTGTAGGAGGTATATGTAAGCTTAATAGTTTTAATTTACGATGCAAAGCCGATCTTTCCATGCCGACAAATGACGATGTTTTTGAAATATTATTATTGAAACGACTCATTTGTGCCGATAAATATTGACGCTCAAAAACTTCTCTAGCTTCTCTAAGCGGCATAGATAACATATCAAAGCTATCTTCAAGCTTTGCAATATTAGCACTATTTGCTAATATTTCTGAAGGTATCATATAAGGTTTGATAATTTCATTATTACCTGTAGTTAATGGATTCATAATTAAAGTCCATTCAACTACGTTACGTAATTGTCTAATATTGCCTGGCCATTCATAGGATTGAAGTACTGCTATAGTTTCATCGGCAAAAGTACGTTCCTTTAAACCAGAAAATTTTGAAAGCTGCTTAACAAAATATTTTACGAGTAGCGGTATATCTTCTTTTCTGTCATATAGTGAGGGGACTTTTAGAGAAGAAACATTAAGACGATGATATAGATCCTCTAAAAATTTACCGTTATTGACTTCGTCTTGGATATTTTTAGAAGTACCAGTGATGATTTTTATATCGACTTTAATATTTTTTCCGCAAGGTTTTGTAATGGTTTGATCTTTAAGAAATTTTAATAACTTTATCTGAATAGGAATGGGGATATTACTGACTTCATCTATATATAAGGTGCCGTTATTGGCAAATTCTAAGATAGTAGGGCGCTTAGTATTATTTTCCTGTTTTTCTGCTTCGCCGAATAATTCTTGATTGATTTTTTCTGTGGTCATACAGGTAGGGCTGAAAATAATGAAAGGACTATTAACCCTCTTAGATTTTTTATGAATTAATCTTGCTGCAAGCTCTTTACCGCTACCGACCTTACCATGAATCATTATACGACTGCTGGAACTCGCTGCCTTTTCTATTTCCATTTGATATTTTAAAGTTATCGAACATCTGCCTACTAATTCGGTTTTATCGATAACCTTTGATTTTAAATCTATATTTTCACGCTTTAACTTTGTTACTTCACAAGCTCTTTTAAGTAAAATAACCAATTTATCATTATTAAACGGTTTTTCTATATAATCATAAGCCCCCATTTTTATAGCATTTACCGCTGTTTCTATAGTACCGTGACCGCTGATAATTATTACCGGCATTAAAGGATAACGTTTTTTAATTATCTCTAAAATCCCAAGCCCATCAATTTCGCTTCCTTGAAGCCAAATATCAAGTATAACTGCAGAGACCGGTTTTTCGGAAAGTATTTTAAGGACTTGAGTACTATTAGCGGCAACCTTAGGGTTAAAACCTTCATCTTTCAAAATTGCGGCAATAATATTTCGTATATCCTCTTCGTCGTCTACTATTAAAACATCTATTGGTGACATTACAATTTACCTTAAAAATATTAATGTTAAGTATACGTTAATGCCGAATGTAAAAGAAAGCAACATTTTTTTATAACATTTTTGTCACAATAGCTATTTATAATGTAAAGATTGGCTAAGATTACATAATATTAAAATTATTTAAGGAATTTTAATTAATTTTATTTGCAGTTTGTAGGATTATAAATGATTATATATAATAAGGGTGTATTGATGCCGAATCGTCATTGCGAGGAAAAATTGAAAATTTTGACGAAGCAATCTCGTGCAAAAATCCTGAGATTGCCACGCGAACTAAAGTTCGCTCGCAATGACGATTTTAAACCAAATTTTAAAAATTATGCTTAATATCTTTTTAATTATTATTTCATTATTTATTTGCCTAATAACCTACCTATTTATCAGAAAAACTGATATTTTTACGAATCTATTAATTCTAAACAGTTTTACGACTTTAGTCAGTTTATTTATTTGTTGTTTAGGTTTATATTTAGGTAATAGTTCATATTTGGATATAGCAATTATTTACTTCCTTTTAAGCTTCATAGCCACAAACGGTTATTTAAAATATTTTATACATGAATCAAATAGAAACAAAAAAGATTAATATAGC
>NZ_CBCDJS010000098.1:0-4278 GCF_965035265.1 Rickettsia sp. | reverse complement strand
CAAAGATTCCATTCAAGTATTGGGTATAAAAAACCTATGAATGTTTATCTGGATTACGTACAACATTATGAACAAATAGCAGCTTAATTTAAGCAACATTACCAAGTACATTGTTCATATATTTTGTCTTGATTTTTCAGGCCATTATAATGTGAAAAATATTGACTATAGAGAAATAGTACCTGAATCAGTTCAAAATATATATCAAGTAGCAATAAATGAAGCAAAACAAAGAGCAAAAGAATTTTTAGCCGATAAGGATGCTTTAGTAATTCCGGGTAATAATGCAGCAGTTAACGCTGAAGCAGCAGAACAATTTGGCGGAGAAGTAACAGTATCTGGTAAATCTGACTTTGCTCGTTCACTAGCTGAAATGGTTATGGTAGAAGTTGCTATAGAAAAAGGGTTGCCAATAATGGGAATTTGTGGAGGACATCAAGTTATTAATAGCTATCTTAAAGGAAAAATAACCGATGTACATAATACTCCTAATCATGATTCAATAATTATTGAGCCTACTTCAGAATTAGCAGCAATGACCAAGGCTAATCCCAATATAAAAGAAACAGAAGTACGTAATCAAAGATTTTGGGCTCGTCATCATAATGCAGTGCAAGAAATAGGGGGAAAAGATAGATTAATAGATAAAAAAATTTACTAAAAGTCACAGCTATAACAAAGGATGGAGTAATACAAGGAACAGAATCACAATTTGGGGCTCCAATTCGTACTTTTCAATTTCATCCAGAAATGTCTTATGCAAATTCTACATATTTAATTGATGAAATATTACGTGATAAAAAAATCTTTGCATCATTTGTACAATCAGCACAAACATTTGCTAATAAGAAAGAACTAGGAGTAAATATAAAATCCGAAGTGTCAAAACAGAAAAATTTTAGAGCAATGGTCTCAGAACAAAGAAAAGAGAAGCCTACAGGAAGAAGTCTCTAATTTGATCTTGTGAAAAACCGACGGATGGTACGTTATGCGAACCTTTGACCATTTTAGATTAGCCTTGATTCAGTAGGTCCTTAAGCCTATTTACTTAAATAATTCTTTAGCTTTCTGCTAAAATTTTCTTATAATTTTTATTAATTAAAAATATTTAGATAAGCTGATGCAAATTTTTATAAAGAGAATTCAACTTCTAACTGTGGAAGATCATTCTCAGAAAATATAGCGAAAGTCTTTAATTCAGCTAATGTATTATCTTGCCTTAGCCATCCGCCTTTTTGAGTATATTCTAGCTTAAAACCAAGCTTTAAAGGAATTTTAATGCTTGCTAAATTCTCTATATCGCAATGAATTTCAACTTTTCTAGCATTCAAAATTCTAAAAGCCAGTAAAGCCATTATATGAGTTGCAGTAGTAGCGTAACCTTTAGATCTTTGACCCTTTCGGATAAAATACGAAATACCGAATTGCGGTATTGACCAACCCGCTTGAAAAGGCGGGAAAGCACATCTTCCAACGATATTACCGGTTGTTTTATCAATAATAAGATAACGAATGCAATTACGTAATATAAACTCAGCATGATGCTTTCTACATTCTTCTTCTACCGATTCTAAAGTTGGAGGAGTAGAAGACCAATTAAGCCATTTTACATAATCTTCATAACCATCCATCATTGAGTGGTATAAGTTTTCTCCGTATCCGGCTTTAGGCATTTGTAATTTTAGTTTTGATGTTTCAATAACTTCCGGCAAATTAATTAAAATACGATTCATAAAATATATATTTTTTACTAACAAATACTATTTTGAGTATAAATATCAATATAAATTATTTTAATTTTAAGAATAAGGGAAAGAAAAAAGATTATAAGATCTAACTAACTTCTGTTGTTAAGGTTTGGCGGGAAGTGTGGTACATTATGCGAACCTTTAACGAGTTTAGATTAGCCTTGATTCAGGCGGTGGTTAAGCCTTTGTATACTTTAATTTAAAACTACAAGACATGGCTTACTACCCATATTCCCATAAACTGAGCTGGCGGAGAGAGGGGGATTCGAACCCCCGACACGTTGCCGTGAACACGCTTTCCAGGCGTGCGCCTTAAACCGCTCGGCCATCTCTCCTAAACTTTAATATTTTTTTATTTGAAAAGAGTTATAAAAATAAGCTTTTCAAATAAAGATAGAATATATTTTAATCCATTTTATCAAATATATTATTTGCTTCTAATAGTTCTATTTGCGTATTAACGCCAATAAGTAGGTTATAATCAGAGAGGGAATATGCAACTTTTTCTTCCTGATCTTTACATATTTTTACCATCGAGGTTAAGTAAATTTCCGGGTTAATATGCTCTGCGTCCATACATATAGATAAATATTTATGTAATATTCCTGGAGCAAAAGCCATTATACCAGAATTACATAACTTAACTTCTTTTTCTTTTTGAGTAGCATCTTTAAATTCTACTATCTCTAAAAAATTACCAGCTTCATCTGTTATTATTCTTCCGTACTGAGCAGGATTCTCTGTTTCAAAAGCTAATGTAATTAAAGCAGAATTTGTAGATTTTAAATAATCTATTAAATTATTAATAATACTTGGCATAATAAGTGGATGGTCACCATATAAAACCGCTACTATTTTGTTAGGATCAATTAAATCTATTGCTTCATGAGTAGCATGAGCTGTACCTTTAGGTTCTTTTTGCAGTACAAAACGACACATATTCTCATAGGGTGTTAAGTGTTTTTTAAGTTCTTCTGAATAAACTATAACTACATCATTTGTGACGTTAAGCGAATTCTTTAATACCGTTTCAAGCATTGGAACTCCGCCGACTTCATGCATTACTTTGGGTAAATCGGATTCCATTCTAGTACCCTTGCCGGCTGCTAAAATAATTATTTGATAATTTTTTGAGTTATAAGTCATTGTTCTCCTTTTATTATTATTTCATAAATATCATCAGATAGCTCATAATTACCGAAAACTCTCTGCACATCGTCACTTTCTTCCAAAACTTCCACAAGCTTTAGTAATTTTTCAGCTTTTTCTTTATCATCTATAACTATTGTATTTAACGGAATCCAGCCTATATAAGAGTCTTCAGGTATGCCGTATTTGCCGTTTAAAAATTCTAGAACTTTAGAAAAATTTTCAATATCTGTATAGATTGTATGGAATACCTCATCAGATATAATATCATCTACACCTACTTCTATAACCGCTTCTAAGATATTTTCACTCGATGCTATATTGCTAGGATATTGAATAACTCCGCAATGCTTGAATAAATAATTAACACTGCCGGTTTCACCTAAACTCCCACCATATTTAGTAAAACTAGAGCGTACTTCGGCAGCAGTACGGTTTTTATTATCTGTTAAAGCTTCAACTATTATAGCAATACCATTCGGTGCATAACCTTCATATCTAATTTCCGTATAATTTTCGGCATTAGAAGAATCATTAGCACTATTAATAGCTTTATCTATTCTTTCTTTGGGAAGATTTTGACTACGTGCAGCAGTTAAAGCATTTCTAAGACGTGGATTATTTTCAGGATTATTAGAAGAACCGGTTTTAGCTGCAGTAACTATTTCACGAATTAATTTAGTAAAAACTTTTGCTCTTTTTTTATCCTGAGCACCTTTACGATGCTGAATATTTTTAAATTTTGAGTGACCGGCCATATTATTTTTTTTCTTTCAAAAGTAGTATTAGTATACTCTGAAGTAAAATGAAGAGTAGTATACGAAGATCAACTTGGAAAAGAACAAGGAGTCTATAAGCCGAGGAGAGGAGCGTATATTAAACGTTCAGCATCCGAGGGCTTACAAAGACGATGTAGGCAATTTTTCAAGTTTATCGAGTATATTTTTTCTCCAAAAACGATTAATTAACCTTGTTTTGCTTTAAATCTTTTGTTCTTTTTATTTATTACAAAAATTTTGCCTCTTCTTTTAACGATTTGACAATCTTTATCACGTTTTTTTAGTGATTTTAATGAAATAACAACTTTCATAAAATATACTTATTACATTTAATTTGGACTAATAATAAACATTTTTATTTATTCAGTCAATTACCAATTTAAAGCATTTTTAAACAAAATACCACGAAACATGGTATTTTGTTGACATATGTTAATAAAATAATGTATTATGTGTTTATAGAAATTAAGAAATATCGTATTTCATGGTTTTTGAGTATAAATTTAACCAATAATTACAAATGGGACAAATTATGAATAAATATTCATTATATAACTTTAGTCAAGAAACTGTAAATGAAATTAAACAAAATTAAACAAAAT
>NZ_CBCDJS010000097.1:0-4405 GCF_965035265.1 Rickettsia sp. | reverse complement strand
GACGTTGACGTTCTGCTTCGTCCTGTTTACGCTTCAGGTCTTCTTGACGTTGACGTTCTGCTTCGTCCTGTTTACGCTTCAGGTCTTCTTGACGTTGACGTTCTGCATCTTTTGCTTCAGCATCTTCTAAGTTTTTCTTAGCTTGTGCTACCTTTTCTTTAGCATCGTTTAACTCTATTTCTCTTGCTTGTATTGGTATTATTTTTTTATCTGACTCATTATCGGAATCATCATCACTATCGCTGTCAGATACTTTACCTCGCCTCTTAGCAAGCTCATAATTGCGTTTAGCAGTACTTAAGACTGTTTCAGCTTTTTCTAACTGCTTTTGAGCCTCTAATATTTCCTTAGAAATTAGTGGACCAGATTCTGCATTATCGTGTTTATTTGCTTTCTTCTTTTTTAAATCCTCTAGAATTGCCTCTATTTTTCCTACTTCATTTTTAGCCTTGCTTATCATTTCGTCTACGTAGTCTTTAACAAGTTTTTCTTGTTGCTTTGCGATTCCGATTTTTTGTAATTCTGTAAGTAGTGTGTGATATTCTTGTTCTTTTGCTTTAAATTGTGGTGCGTCCGCAGTTGATGTGAATTTCCCAGATTTATTTTTTTTGCTCTTTAGTGTATTAGTTTCTTCATTTAGTGTATTTAGTTTTGCTATTTCCTCTAGTGATAAATGATCTTGCCAACCATTACCTTGGATCTTATTTTGCTCTTTTTCAGGTATTATTTTAAATGCTGCGGATAAATCCTTTACTATCTCTTCTCTGTTTTTTTCTGCTGAACTTAATTGATCTTGAGCCTTTTGTAAATATTCTTGAGCCATTGCAACAGTTTTTATTATGCCGTTTTCTTCTATTATAGGCTGAACTGCTCGCTCTAATTCTTTAAATGCTTCCGTTATTGTGTCAATGTTGTTATTATCATTATTATTATCTTCCCACCCTTCTACTTCTGTATCTTTATTAGTATTTTGATCATCATTTTGGTGATGTGGTACCCAACCCGTTTCCTCCTGCTTCTTATAAGCTATGTTTTGTTGATAGCTTGTTATTTGTTCCTCTACCTTGCTTGCTATTTGTTGTTTGGGTATTCTAGATTCGCGTCTTTTGAGTGCATTCTCTAGGTCATTTAATAAAGCCCCCTTTTTCTCTAAGTTCCTTTGATTTTCGTCTTGTTTCCGCTCTTTTTCTATTTTTTCTATAAAAACTTTTTGTATCCTTGAATTGTCAGAAGTTAGTACATTTACGAATAATTCTCGTTGTTTTTTGGTAGTGCTTCCTAAACCTTTTTCTAAAGTTTTATTTAAAGCTTCTGTATTACTGCCACTACTTTTATTACCCTCAATATACACCATACTTTGAGTTAAGTTTTTTATTAAACCTGTTTCTTTATATTTTTGTAATATTTTAGTTAAATCTTGTTCAGTTATCGTACCATCATCTTGGAGAAAAATTTTCTCTAATATTTCATTATTTAAGCTATCTATTAGCTCTCTTACTTCTTTTTTTGAAAAAGGAACGTTTTTTAAGTTCGTGTTGATCTTATTTTCATCAAGTATAAAACCTACTAATTGATTGCTTGAAATTTTATCTAACTGCTTAGATAATACTTTTAGTTTATCTTTTAATGTTGCCTTACTGTGTTCACCTAGAATTTCAGAATTTTCATTTATAAATTTTAATTGTCCTAATATATCGCCCTGTTGACTTAAAATTTTAGGTAATTCTTTAGGTAGTTTTTTTGATATATCTGTTGATGCCGTCTTACCGTACGCACCTAGAATTTCAGAATTTTCCTTTATAAATTTTAATTGTTCTAATATATTCCCTTGTTGACTTAAAATTTCTTGTTTCCTTTGTGCATCTAGTTGCTCTAATGATAAAAGACGCAATGTTGCTTCTTCTTGACTTTCATCGAAGAGCTTATTATCTAAGAAACCTCCTGTTTGTTGGTTTTTATTTGTAAACTGAGCTATATAAGGGTCTTTTATAAACTCTTGGTATATTTTTTTTGCGTTATCTAAGGTTGAATCTTCTCTCTCATTAAACAAGGTAATAATTTTGTTTACATCAGTACTAGTGTCAAGGTTCTGAAGTGTTAATTCTTGGCGTATCAAACATGCTATTACTTTTGGAAATTGTATTATTAGATTTTGTTTCCTATCATTTATATCAATTAATTTAGCGTATCTTTTGCCTAAGTCTGTAGTAGGGGGAGCTACTTCTGGTGTTTTTGTTGGTGAGGAAGTTTTTTTACTGCTACTAGTGCTTTTTGATGATTCTGGTTGAGTAGTTTGTCCTCCACTACCAGTATTGTTTGATGACGCTGCTTGAGATGTCCATCACGGTGGAGGCGGTGGAGGTGGAGGTGGAGGTGGTGGACCGCCGGCCGCTTCTGAACCCGTGGTAAATAAATTTATTGATATACTAATAACGAAAGAGTATGTTAACAATATGGATTTTAATTTACGTGCTATACTCATTAATGTGCCTCGATTAGTTGTTATTTTTTTAATGGACTGAAGCTAACACTAGCGCCCATGCTTAAAATACTATTAGACAAAAGGCTTACATGCCTTTTCGATTTTAAATTCTATAGAAACATAACGCTATCCTTTCAATTATTAATTGCTTTTTAAAATCGAGCAAATTATATAATTTTTGTTAAGATCTGTCAACTAAAAAGTTATCTTTTATTAACTAATTGGCTAATAAAAGATAATCATTGTATTACTTTGTGTCAGATATGAAATTTAAGAGAAAAGAGAGTTTTACAAATTGACTTTTAACTTCATAAGTCCTTGATGGCTTTGATATTTTCTATGTGTGTAATAATTATACTCAAGTAGAACGTTTATATTCTTTCTACTCATAAGTATATTACTACCGACATTATATCCAAGCTTAGGTTGTTTTGGTAGAATAATTGTTTGTTGTAATGTTTGTCCTTTAAAAGTCGCTTTTGCATTAACTTTTGTATTTTTAGTATTGAAGTGACGCTCGATATTACCATGTAAGCTTGGGGTTAATACTATATTATTTCCGGTCGCTATAGGCTTAAACACTATTTTACCGCCAAGGCTACTTTCAAATGATTGATTTGATTTCTTTTGAATCATTAAATTTTCTATATCTACATTATACTCTTTATAGTTGCTAGCTCTTGAATAATCATATTTAAAACCAATGCTAGGAATAAAATGTAAATCATGTTTTGTTCGATATTTATAATTTAGCAATGTTTCAAAACTTACATTATTATTTTGATATTTACCGATAATATTATTAATGTTGGTTGTCTTATTTTTAATATAATTATGACCGTAAGATGTTATAGCTTGTAAAGAGAAGCCTTTAACTAATTCTTTTAGACCGTAAAGACTGAAAAGATGACCGTTAATTGCTGTTTTTCCTAGTTTTTTATTATATTTAACTTGGGATTCCAGACGGCTATAAGCTATTCCTATAACATCATGGCTGTTAATGAATTCAACATCGCCCCCGATAGTTACACCGGTTGTACGACCTTGATATTTCGGAATATTTTTCCAAGCTCCTTGTTTGTTGATTCCGTATAAACCGCTAATCCATACTCCTCTGTTTATACTAGCTTCTTCATCACCAGCACCTATTGCAGCAACATTAAGTCTGTTATTAAAAATATTACTATAAATATGTTTATTAGTAACTGAAGTCATTCTATCTACTCCCTCTAATAGTGCTACTGCTTCATTAGTTTTGTTAGATATCTGCTCTTTTAGTACAGTGTCATCTTGTTCTACAATTTCTTCAGTTTTGAGTGACATATTGACAGCTTTATCTTCGCTTTCTAAAAGCATATCTTTTTTTAATTCTTCTTCAGCTGTATTATTGCTTTCTTCTAATTCTTCCTCATCAGTTTTATATCCTTCATCTTTTTTTGCTTTTCTATCGGCTTCAGCTTTTGTTTTTGCTGCATCTTCTTTTGCTTTTTGTTCAGCTTCATCTTCTGCATTTTTAAACATTGAGGCCATATATCCTAGAGATTCTGCTTCTGCCTTTTCTGCTTTACGTTTTGCCTCCTCTTCTGCTGCCTTGTTTGCTTCATCTTCTGCTGCCTTGTTTGCTTCATCTTCTGCATTTTTAAACATTGAAGCCATATATCCTAGAGATTCTGCTTCTGCCTTTTTTGCTTTACGTTTTGCTTCATCTTCTGCTGCTTTGCGGTTTGCTTCGTCCTGCTTACGCTTCAGGTCTTCTTGACGTTGACGTTCTGCTTCGTCCTGTTTACGCTTCAGGTCTTCTTGACGTTGACGTTCTGCTTCGTCCTGTTTACGCTTCAGGTCTTCTTGACGTTGACGTTCTGCTTCGTCCTGTTTACGCTTCAGGTCTTCTTGACGTTGACGTTCTGCTTCGTCCTGTTTACG
>NZ_CBCDJS010000096.1:0-4420 GCF_965035265.1 Rickettsia sp. | reverse complement strand
ATGCTACAGGCATCCCACTGCTCGCCTGCTTTAAGATAGACATGATTTGGCTATCACTGTGTTTTGATATTGTCATTTATAGAATCTCCTTCTTTACTTCTAAAAAATTCTACTCCTTTTGTCGATTGTTTTTGGGGAGGATTACCAATTATCGATAATGAGATAATGATTGATATATTGTATGAAAATAAAATATTGCCACTGATAAGCAATATTTCTTATATTAAAATCTATAATTATTCTTATATACAAGCTTATGTATTGTATGGTTATTTTATATATGAGGATGATCAAGGTAATAAAATAACTGCTATAAATGATCTAAAAATATTATTTAGTCATAATAATATTTTTACCTCTATAATTTTGATCAAGAAATATTATTTTTACAAATTATTAGAAGAAAATTTCGCTCATTTAACTAGTATCAAGGCAAAATATGCTCTTGAGTTTAAAGCCGGACCGATTATTGCTAAGAATATTAATTATACCAATAAAGTAATAATATTTTTTGTTGTGTTTATAGCTACATTGATTTATCTGCCGGTTTTATTTCACATTGCTAATAATATAAGTTATTGTTTGCAAAATATTTTGAAATCCCTGTTATTTATAAGAGCAATAAGGGAATCTCCTTTGGTACAAATGTCATTTCTGCGCTCCTCTATGTCATTCCCGCGAAAGCGGGAATCCAGTCAAACATATAAAAAACAAGTTTTTTATATGTTTAGTTTATCAAAAATATGTAATTTTTGTACCAAGATTAAGGTTATTTTTTTGGATTCCCGCTTTCGCGGGAATGACATAGGAGAACACGGGAATAACATAGAAGGACACGGAAATGACATGAGTTACATAGACCACAAAGTAAGTAGCATTCAAAATCATCAGGCGAAATCACAAGTTTCTCAAAATGAGGAGAAAACTTTACCGGTTTATACAGTTTTGGTGCCGTTATATAAAGAATTAAGTAAGCTAAGGTCAATAATTAAAAATATTTCATTAATTAATTACCCAAAAGATAAGCTAGACGTTAAAATTATTATCGAAGATGATGATTATCTAATGATTAAAGAAGTAGCCTTATATAATTTACCGTCTTATTTTCATGTTATACTTGTTCCGAAAACTCTACCAAGAACTAAACCGAAAGCCCTTAATTATGCTTTGGAATATTCACGAGGTAAGTATCTAGTAGTATATGATGCTGAAGATAAACCTGAAACTGATCAGTTACTTAAGGCTCTAGCAATGTTTAGAAACTTGCCGTCCGAATATGCTTGCTTACAAGCTAAGCTCAACTTTTATAATAAAAATGAGAATATTTTAACCAAAATGTTTAATATAGAATATAGCTTATGGTTTGAATATATGCTCAAAGGCTTGAGTTTATTAAAACTTCCTACGCCTCTTGGTGGTACTAGTAATCATTTTAAAACGGATATATTAAATAAGCTTGGCGACTGGGATGCTTATAATGTAACAGAAGATGCTGAGCTTGGTATAAGAATTTACTCACAGAACTATAAAGTAGCTATTCTTGATTCCTATACTCTAGAAGAAGCCCCGAATAGTTTAGGTAATTGGCTAAATCAAAGATCACGTTGGATTAAAGGTTTTTTGCAAACATTTTTTGTATTTAAGGCACAAAAAGATAAATACCGAAAGTTTACTTTATTACAAGTAATAACAATTTATATTTTCATCGGCTTATCTACTTATAATTTTTGGAGTTTACCCTTTATAATATTTTCTATTGTTATAAATAAAAATTCCATAATTAATTATTTATGGCTTGTTAATAGTGTTTTTTCACTTTTATATCTTTATGGTACTGCCCTGTATATATTGAAGAATTCTTTAAAAAGCAGAAAAGTAAAATTTCAAGATATAATAGCTTTGGTTTTATGGGGTAGCTATTTTATATTACATACCATAGCTTCATATAAAGCAGTATTTGAAATAATTTTTTGTCCTTTCAAATGGAGCAAAACTAACCATGGCGTTAGCTTAGAGGATTTTGAGAAAGAATAGACATCTTGTATGACCATCTTATAAAGAAGAATTTGAAAAAGAGGTTTATTAAAAAAATTTTTATTCTTTCCCCTTGAACTAACAAAAATAAAATATATATAGTTATGTACATTTAAAGATTTAATAATTGGAGGTTAAAATGTCTTTTAAACCATTACATGATAGAATTGCAATAAAGCCTATCGAACATGAAGAAAAAACTAGAGGTGGAATTATTATTCCTGATACCGCGAAAGAAAAGCCGATGCAAGGTATCGTCACCGCTGTAGGCACAGGTACTCGTAATGAAAAAGGTGAAGTTCATCCTTTAGAGTTAAAAGTCGGTGACAAAGTTTTATACGGTAAGTGGGCAGGTACCGAAATTGAAATTAAAGGCGAAAAACTGATCGTTATGAAAGAAAATGATGTTCTAGGTTCTATAAAGGAAAATTAAATTAATCTATTTTTGCTATTTTTTGCTGTAAATTATAAGATTTTTTTGAAATAAGAATAACTATTCCATCAAAAATCTTATTAATTTTCGCTAAAAAATATCTAAAAATATAAATAATTTAATTTTCTTCATAGAACCTTGGTATAATTAATTAATTATTTATTTGTAAAAGGAGAAATTAAATATGGCAACAAAACTTATTAAACACGGCTCAAAAGCTCGTGAGCAAATGCTAGAAGGCATTGATATACTTGCAGATGCAGTAAAAGTTACTTTAGGTCCAAAAGGCAGAAATGTACTTATCGAACAATCATTCGGCGCGCCAAAAATTACCAAAGACGGTGTTACAGTTGCAAAATCGATTGAGTTAAAAGATAAAATTAGAAATGCAGGAGCACAATTATTAAAATCAGCTGCTACAAAAGCTGCAGAAGTAGCCGGTGACGGTACTACTACAGCTACGGTACTTGCTAGAGCTTTGGCTCGTGAGGGTAATAAGCTAGTAGCAGCGGGCTATAATCCTATGGATTTAAAGCGTGGTATGGATTTAGCGGTAAATGCAGCAGTAGAAGAAATCAAAAAATCTAGTAAAAAAATCAATAGCCAAGAGGAAATCGCACAGGTCGGTACTATATCTTCAAACGGCGATAAGGAAATCGGTGAGAAAATTGCTAAGGCAATGGAGGAAGTCGGTAAAGAAGGCGTGATAACTGTTGAAGAAGCAAAGAATTTTAGCTTTGAGGTTGAAGTAGTTAAAGGTATGATGTTTGATAGAGGTTATCTATCACCGTATTTTGTAACAAATTCTGAGAAGATGGTTGCTGAGCTTGAAAACCCTTTCATCTTATTATTTGAGAAAAAATTATCAAATTTACAACCAATGTTACCTATACTTGAGGCTGTAGTACAATCACAACGCCCACTATTAATTATTGCTGAGGATGTTGAGGGCGAAGCTCTTGCAACGCTTGTAGTCAATAGATTACGTGGTGGTTTAAAAGTTGCAGCGGTAAAAGCTCCTGGTTTTGGTGATAGAAGAAAAGCAATGATGGAAGATATTGCTATCCTAACTAAAGGTGAGCTTATTACTGAAGATTTAGGTATGAAGCTTGAAAATGTTAGCATTAAGAGTTTAGGTACGGCAAAAAGAGTAACCATTTCTAAAGAAAATACCGTAATTGTTGACGGTAGCGGTGATAAGAAAAATATTGAAGATAGAGTGCTGCAAATTAAATCTCAAATAGCTGAAACTACTTCCGACTATGATAAAGAAAAACTACAAGAGCGTTTAGCTAAACTTTCCGGTGGTGTTGCCGTGTTAAAGGTTGGCGGTGCTACAGAAGTTGAAGTGAAAGAGCGTAAAGATCGTGTTGAAGATGCCTTAGCTGCTACAAGAGCTGCAGTTGAAGAAGGTGTTGTTGCCGGTGGTGGTATAACATTACTTCATGCCTCACAAACTTTAACAACGCTTAAAGTAGAGAATAAGGATCAACAAGCAGGTATTGAAATAGTAATAGAAGCTTTAAAAGACCCTCTAAAACAAATCGTTGAAAATGCAGGTGAAAACGGTGGTGTAGTAGTTGGTAAATTACTAGAACATAAGGATAAAAATTTCGGTTTTAATGCTCAAGATATGCAATATGTTGATATGATTAAAGCAGGAATTATTGATCCGGCTAAAGTAGTACGTACTGCACTTCAAGATGCTGCCTCCGTTGCTTCATTAATTATTACCACGGAAACTTTAATTGTTGATGAAGCTGATGATAAGGAAGATGCTAGACCAATGCGTGGCGGTATGGGAGGCATGGGCGGTATGGACTTCTAAGTCTATATCTCCATAAGATAGGTTATACAATAGGTCTAATAAACCGGTTTTGTTGCGTGGCTCAAAAAAAGCATACGATGTCATACCGTGGCTCCGCCATGGTATCTAGAAAAACAACTTAAAAT
>NZ_CBCDJS010000095.1:0-4503 GCF_965035265.1 Rickettsia sp. | reverse complement strand
TAACAATTATTGACTCATAATTTTATAAATGTTAGCATAGATTAAGGGTGTATGTTTATATATACGTAACCTATAAAATGCAAAAGCAAAACAATTTCTTAAGGGTCTATGAACATTTCTAATTGGTTTTTTATTTTAAGATATTTTTTAACAAAAATTAATAAGATTTTTGAAAGAATAGCAGTCCTATTTCAAGAAAATCTTACAATTTGTAGTAAAAAATATCCAAAATTAAATCTTTTTAGAAATGTTCGTGGAGCCTCATAAAATATTTACAAAATTTAATTTATTTTAGGAGAATGAATAATGTTAAATAATACACAATTTTTAGATTTAATGAAGTCCTATATGAATCCAGAATTTTATATGAGTTCTATGAAAAATATCCCTAGTGTAGACCTTTCATCTGTCACAAATACAATGCAAAGAGCTATGAATATTCTTGTAACAACTAACCAAATTGCTACGGAAAGTATGCAAGCTTTGCTTAAGAAAAATTCTGAGATTATACAAAATAATGTCAATACTATTTTAAATACTACTAAAGAAGCAGCAAATTCTAAAGATTTCAAACAAGCTAGTGAATGTCATCAAAAATGTTTAAAATCTATTTGCGAAACATCTATGGACAATGCTAAGGAATTAGCAAGTATTGCTTATGAGTCTTCAACCAAAATATTTGAAGCTGCAAATAAGCATATTGCCGAAAATGTTCACCATACTTCTAACAATATGCAAAATATGGCAGAACAAGTACAAAAAAACTTCAATAAGAAATCTGCTTAAAAAATAACTAACACTGTCATACCGCGACTTGATCGCGGTATCTTGTAAAGCAGTTAGTATAACTCAAAAGATACCGCGATCAAGTCGCGGTATGACACGGTAGAAATCCCCTCAATTACTTGCTTTTCTGTTTAACCAATTTTGTAAATAAGACTCTGCTAGTTCCTGATCTTCTATAACAATCACATTTTCAGCATTACGTTTATCAGCGGCAGCTGTGAAATTAAACGAACCGGTTATTACTTTCTTTTTATCGATAATTATAACTTTATTATGAGCAATTCCCGGTACTTTATCTATACCTACATCAATTTTTGCTCGTTGTAATTCATGCAATTTAGAAAATTTTTGCTTTAAATTACTACGATCGAGCAATATTCTAACCTTTACTCCTCGTATTTGTGCATTAATGAGTGCAGTAGTAATTAGTGCATCGCTCATACCGTATGCCTGCATATAAATAGACTCTTCAGCTTTATCTATTTGATTCGCTATAAATTTAGTACATCCGGACGGCGGGGTAAAACATGTACTAACTTTACTTCTTGAAAGCTCTGAAATATTGTAATGCTTTATTTGCGGAGTAGATGAAACTAATAATTTTTGATTTATCAGATCAGTAAAATAATCCGGATTCTGTCCATAAATGCCTAAAGCAACTCCCAAGATAAAGGCAATAGATATTTCTATAAATTTATTATTTTTTCTCTTCATGACTTATTTATATTTTAGGCGTGGCTTGTGGTTTGCAAATCGTCATTGCGAGCAGTCGTAGACTGCGTGGCAATCTCGTCAAATATCCTGAGATTGCTTCGTCAATTACTTTGTAATTTCCTCGCAATGACGAAATACGCAACAACACCTACTTCTTAACATAACTTCCGGGAGCTTCTTCAATAGTTTTCATATTCTTATAATCTAGAGACTTTACTAGTTCAGAATTGTTATTTTTTACAAGCCACTCAAGCCAATAATTCCACCACGAACCTTGATACTCTTTGGCTTTCGTAAGCCACTCATTACTATTTAAACTTAAGTCATCGTTAAGACGATAATTATATTTGGCACTAGCCGGAGGATTAACTACACCTGCTACATGCCCTGAATCGGTTAGACAAAAAATCTTATGACCTTTTAATAGTTTCAGACCATCATATATTGAACGCCACGGAGCTATATGATCTTCTTTTGCTGCTACAAAAAAAGAATTACAATCAACTTTATTTAGGTCTATCTTAGTGCCAAGTACCTCCAAACTACCAGGTTCTTTTAATAAATTGTTGCAATATGTATTTTGCAAATATTCCTCATACATCCTTGCCGGTAAGTTGGTAGAATCCTCATTCCAATATAGCAAATCAAAAGGCATTGGTTTTTTACCGAGTAAATAATTATTGACAAAAAACATCCAAATTAAATCATTCGCCCTTAACAAACTAAAACTATTTGATAAATACTTTCCATCAAAATAACCCTTTAATTTTATATCTTCTTTAATGTAATTAATCGTAGCTTCATTAAAAAATATTCCAAGCTCGCCAGGATGAGTATAATCAAGCACAGTAGTAAAGAAAGTGCTACTATGAACAGAATCTATTTTTTTTGCTTTGAAATAGGCGATAATTATAGCAAGGAATGTACCGCCCATGCAATATCCGACAAAATCAATTTTCTCAAAACCAAGGCTTCTAACATATTCAAAAGGTGCTAAAATTCCATCTTTTAAGTAATCCTCAAAACCTTTCTTCGATAAAGAGATATCAGGATTAACCCATGAAACAAGAAAAACTTGAAAATTATTTTCTACTAAGAAAGACACTAGAGAATTATGCGGAGATAAATCGAGTATATAATATTTATTTATGCAGGGCGGAATAATAAATATCGGGATCTTATGAACTTTCTCTTTCGGTTCATAACATATTAATTGCATTAAATCATTTTGAAATATGACTTTTCCTTTTGTTGCTGCAATATTTTCACCGAGTTTAAAAGCAGATTTATCGGTAGTTTTAATATTTAATATATCACCGGAACTTTTTATATCTCTTAAGAAATTTTCTAGTCCTTGTACTAAATTCTGACCGCCGCTTTCTAATGTTTCACGTAAAACTTTTGGATTACAAAAAGCAAAATTTGAAGGTGAAAACGCATCGATAAAATGTTTAGTCGCAAACTCTAAATGTTGCTTGAGATCATTTGATAGCTCATACTGTTCTATATTCTTCTTAAGCCACCCCGAAGAAAGCAAGTAATATTGTTTAACAAAGTCAAAATAAGCATTATCCTCCCATGAAGAGTCTTTAAATCTTTTATCTCGATTATCCGGAGAAAATACAGCTTTTGCCGGACTACCGACAAATTTTGCAAAGCTATTTGCTGTAAGCTCTCTCAATTTATCAATATATTCAATATTAAGCTGACAAAATTTTTCAGGATTTGCCCAAAACTGTTCCACCATTAAAGAGGCTATAATTCTGTTTTTATCGCTATTAATCAGGTTTTTAGGAATCATACTTCCCCTACCTTGCATAAAATGCAAAATAAGCTCTTGATATTTATCGGCTATTTCTTGGAAATTATTAACTATAGTTTCGTGCGAGATATTATACATGTTTAGTTCCGATAATGTGTTACTGTTTTAACCGTCATTGCGAGGAGAGGCAAAGCCTCGACGTGGCAATCTCAGGCATTTTGTACTGTTTCATGAGATTGCCACGCTCCTTTTAGTCGCTCGCAATGACGGTTGCTTATATCTTTAAACCATCCCACATCTTATCCACCTTGTCGATAACTTCCTGACTCATTTCTATTTTTTTTCCCCATTTTCTATTTGTCTCAGGGTATATTTTATCTGTTGCATCGATTCCCATTTTACTACCAAGCCCTGACTCGGGTGATGCAAAATCCAAATAATCTATCGGGGAATTATCTATAAAAGTCGTATCACGTCTTGGATCGCTTCTTGTTGCTATTGCCCAAATTACTTCTTGCCAGTTACGAACATCAATATCATCATCTACAACGATAATAAATTTACTATACATAAATTGCCGCAAGTAAGACCAAATTCCGAGCATTATTCTTTTAGCATGACCGGGATAGGATTTTTTAATTGATACTACTGCCATTCTATATGAACATCCTTCAGGAGGGAGCCAAAAATCAACAATTTCGGGGAATTGTTGCTGCAAGATAGGAATAAAAATTTCATTTAATGCTTGACCTAGTATAGACGGCTCATCAGGCGGCTTTCCTGTATAGGTACTTAAATATACAGGATTTTTTTTCATCGTTATCGCGGTGAGCGTAAATACAGGGAACTCCTCAACATCATTATAATATCCGGTATGATCCCCAAAAGGACCTTCAGGCAAATATTCTTCTAAACTTACATAACCTTCCAACACTATTTCACTATGTGCAGGTACTTTGAGGTCAATAGTTTTGCATTGCACCAGCTCTACTTTTTCATTACCGAGTAAACCAGCAAAATTATATTCCGAAATATTCTCAGGTATCGGCGTAACCGCTGCCAAAGTTACCGCTGGATTTGCACCGATAACGATAGCAGCAGGAAACGGCTCTTTCTTTTTTTCTTTCCAACGTTTATGATGCTCTGCACCGCCTCGTAACTTTAACCAACGCATTAATAATTTATTTTCCGAGATAACCTGCATTCTATATATGCCGAGATTGTAATTATCAACCTTATCT
>NZ_CBCDJS010000094.1:0-4534 GCF_965035265.1 Rickettsia sp. | reverse complement strand
TTTTATTTATTTGCGGTGGTGCTTTTATGGGGATTGACAGCATTATAACCGCAAGAACTAATCATAGTTCTATAGGTTTTGCAGCTAACGTAAATATAGATAAAGAGAAAAACAATAGCGAGATTCTTAAATCCCTAGAGATTGAGGATTTAACTAAATTCGGTTTAATTCCTGAATTTATCGGTAGGTTACCTATCGTTACGACTTTAGACGAATTAGATAAGCAAGCTTTAATTACGATTTTAACTAAGCCTAAGAATGCTATAGTAAAGCAATATCAGAAACAATTCGAGCTTGATGATGCTGAGCTTGTAATTGATGATTCAGCTTTAGAAGCTATTGCCGAAAAAGCTTTAGCTAAGAAGACGGGAGCAAGGGGGCTTCGTTCAATACTTGAGCATCTTTTGCTTGATAGTATGTATAAAGTTGCTGAGCTAAAAAAACAGCGTGTTACTATTACAAAAGAGGTAGTTAACGGCTTAGTAGAACCGATAATGACCTCTCTCATTTCTACAAAATCAAATAAAAAACAACCGATTATTGAAGATATACCGGCATAAATATGTGTGGATCGTTTTTTCTGTCATTGCGAGGAGAGGCAAAGCCTCGACGTGGCAATCTCGTCAAATATCCTGATACTGCTTCATCAATTACTTCGTAATTTCCTCGCAATGACGATTAGATGTCTGCACAACAACACTGGCTTGAACCGCGGGACAACATAAAATTTATCCTAAACTAGTGTTATAATGGTTTAAATACCATTAAGAAAAAAATAATAATCAAACTGATAAATGCTGGCCAGCCTAGGTAGAACCATAATTTAAATAATTTATAATATTTTTCCGGTAGGGGGCTCGCTGTTTTAATGCTTCAAGTGCCATATTTCGTAGTTGAATTTGAATCCATACCACTGGAAGCCAACAACTACCGGCGATTATGTATCCGATAAAAGTTAAGATAAGCCATAAATCAGAATAATTATAGCCAAGCATATTTACTAATATTATGCCGCTAACCGGTTGAATTATCACAGTTGGAGTAGTAAAAAGAAGATCAGCTATAACTGTAGTGCGAGCTGCATATGCCTTTGCATTCAAATCACCGGTTTTATTTGCCCACCACATAAAAAAAGCAGTACCAATTCCAGTACCAAATAAAATGGTGGAACTAATAATATGGATAGTTTTTATAAAAAGATAATCCATTATTTATCTCGTTCTATAGCCATTAATACTAAAGTAAGTAATATTATTGGAAGATTTTTAAACATCGGACCAAGCGGATCTAGCCACAATAATGGCTTAAGATATGTTAATAGTAGAGTGTAAGCTAGTATTAATAAAATCTGTAAACTACATATCCTACTTATTTTATTTTTGATAATTAGTAGAATTCCAAGAATAATATCTGTAAAGCAGCTTCCATATAATATATAAGGTGCTATTTGTTTATCAAATCCTAGTGATATTATAATTTGCATACTAGCATCATAAGCAAAAATGCTTGAAATAATTCCTGTCATTATCCAAAATAGCCCTAAGACAATTTTTATTATAGGTTTTAAAAAATAAAGCCTAGCGTGCCATATGGATTGTACGGTTAAAGGTTCGGTTACAAAACCTTGTTGCAAGTTTCTAGGGATTATAGAAGTAAAATCGATAAAATCTTTTTTATCAGCAATATTAGGTTGAAGTAACATATTATACGCAGTAGAATTAATGGGCCCTATTTTTAGAAAATCTCCTAATTTAGCTGCTATTTTAATGAATATTAGAGGAATTTTTATTAGTCTTCCAGGATTAACTCCAAGCCATCTTCTAAATCCAAGCAAGATATCTTTCATGGTAACTATGTCTGGTCCAACTATTTTTAATAATTTGTGGATTTTTCCTTCCCTTTCTATACAGTGAATAATTACTTTCGTTAAATCATCAATATGAATAGGTTGAAATTGTTGTAAACCATCGCCTATTAAAGGAATAAAATACGGTAATGTTGCAAGAGCCCTAAATAGCGAGGTACCACCATAACAACCGCTTGCGTAAACAAGAGATGGCTGTAAAATTACCCAATCTATATTTTCTAATTTTTGTAAATATTCTTCAGCTGTTTTTTTAGTTAAAGCATAAGCAGTGTTTTTTTCATCATCTATTCCAAGAGCTGAAATATGAATAATTCTTTTTACGTTAGTAAGAGTGCAAGCCTTAAATAGAGCCTTTGGACCATTGACATGAACATTTTCAATATTATTAGCATGACTAGACGTTAATACACCTGATACATTAATAACTATATCTATTTTATTTAGTCTATTTATCCAGCTTTGTGGTTTTAGGTCTATATTAAAATCACAATATATAACTTCTGCGGTAGGGAATTTTTTCCTGGTAGATTCAACATCTCTAACACAGCATATTACTTCATAATTATTCTTTAATAATTCAGCTGTAATATATGATCCAATAAAGCCGTTAGCTCCTATTACTAGTATTCTCATAATATAAACGATTCAGGTACTGACTTTTTATATCATTAATCAGGTCTTGTTGTAAATAGAAGATAAAAAGGAATATATATTATGCTCACAACTATTGTTTTTTTGATTAGACCTCTTCGGAAACTCTACTTCTAGAGGTAATTTGTACGTCGATCCGGTACTCGAATCCTCACGTACTAAGTATACGCTGCGGTTCTGCGTTCCGTGTCTCCTTCAAATTCTTCTCTATAAGCGAGTTTCCGAAGAGGTCTATTAAAAACTTTTGTATCTCAATACTCTTCTCTATTATCATAAACCGGCGTTATCCGTGTGTGATTTTAATGTTATCTCATAACAAAATAATTAAGAATTGTAAATAATTGCGTATAAAGTATTTGAATAAACATTAAGAGGTTCCTATATTTTAAATTTACATTTATTTAATTGAAATTATGAGTAATAAACTAGGAGTAATAATAAACTATTATAATGATATATCAAATTTAGGCGTAAGATTATGGAAAACTACTACAGCACTTGCTAGTTTTAATTTAGGTGAGGTATTGAAAATATGGTTTTGCGATAAAAATTTTAAAGATTTAACGACGCCCGATCAAAGTTTTATTTATACACAATATTTAGAAACAATACTAAGTAAAATAGCTACTACTGGAAAGTATCAAGATAAGAATATCGATCATTCTCAATGGAGCAATTGTTTTGAAGAGATAAATAATCGGGATCATTTCTTATATATAAAGCTACAAGAGCTAATAGGAGTAGAAAACAAGAATATTATTGATTCTATGCTAGATGGTATAGGTGATATAAATTCATTAAAGTTTAGTACCCTAGTTACTAAAGCTCAAATATTTTTAAAAAACAATTTAGATCAATCTGAAAAATTGATTAAAGTAGCCAAAAAAATCGATAGTATGGCATATCCACTCACTAAAGAATATTTCCTATATCGTTATACGGCTAAAGCGATATTATCTGTAAATGCTTCGGATTTATCATTGGATGAAAAGGAATTTAATACAATAAAAAAAAGCTCATTTAAATTTTGCAAATTATCTTAATTCATTAGAGCAAAGTCTTACTAGAATAGAAAAAGCTACTGATAAGTATAATGAAGATTACAAAATTGCTTCTTGGTTAACGGAAAAATCAGATTTAGTTAGTAATCATTCAGGTAAAATAGCAATTACTTACGCTTCTCTTATAGCAGGTGTAATTGCTTTACGTTCATATGTAATTGACGAAAAGGATCCTTGGTATGAATTATGTGCTTTACCTACTACTAGCCTTGCAATGCTACAAATTTTATTATCTTTTCCAGGTACGGTCTTATCAAATAGACAAACTAAAGAGATTAATAATAATATGTTTCAGGAATTAAAGAATAGCGGAAAAAATGCAGAGGACATTAAATTTTTATTTGATCACATTCCAAGTTTTGCTAATGATGCCGTAAATACAACTGCAATTTGCTTTAGATACGCTGCTAATTTAGGGTTGCAGCCTATTGATTTATTAAATAATGATATTATTAATCGTATAATTGTATATACGGCTTTACGGTGGTCTGCAGCTGTAGGAGTAGTAGAAGAACAAAGTAAAGTTACAAATTTTATGCAAAATAAATTAATTAAATTTTTGCATGATAAAATTGTACCGGCTTTGATTGAGAATAAGGAACTTGCGCCTGAAGAAATTAAACCTTATTTTCAGTTACTATATAAACATTCCGAAAAAGATAAGAATACGCAAATAAAACTTCAAACAATATATAATAAACTTACAAATCAAGATATAGATTTTAACAATATTGAATCAGACATTAGTACCTATCACGGATGGAAGAGTACTGCTATGTGTTCGGCGGTAGCCACACTTATTTTGGATTATAGTAAATCATATAGTATTAGGTGCAGTAAAAAACTTTTTTAAAGTTTCGTACAAGTTTGCGAATTCAGTAATTTTATTCTTAATCCATCGTTTCATATTAGCCCAGAATTTTTCTATCGGATTTAAATCCGGTGAATATGGCGG
>NZ_CBCDJS010000093.1:0-4596 GCF_965035265.1 Rickettsia sp. | reverse complement strand
AGGCACAAGATCTTGCCACTAAATGGCTTTGGTCTTATAATAACGAAAGACCAAATATGGCTATAAGCGGTATAACGCCAATACAAAAATTAGCTTTAGCAGCTTAACTCTCTACTCTCTACTGCGATTAAAAATGGGGGGATTACCTTACGCTATGCATCGTAATTGCTACCGGTTTTATAGGAATACTTATTTGTGCCGAAGCAAAAATAGCAATTGCTCCTATAATTATTTTAACAATATCTAGAGCATAAGAATTTGTATTTAAATGTTCTACAACTCTATTCGGATATAATACTTTTAATAGAGAATTCATTGTACACCTCTTTCTTTAGTTTATATTTATTTTTGGATAATACATAAAAATAAAAGAAAGAAAAGAAATATTTTTCGGTATAATTCTATTATTAATTGTTAATTATTTTATTGCAAAAAATTTAAAAACCAAAAAATTTTTTGATTTTTAGCTTATCTTCTTTAGATAGATTAGGCTTGAATCTGTATATATCTTTTTTATTAGCACTTTCAGGTCTAAATTTAAACTCGCCTTTAGTTGTTTTGATTGTAACTATCTGATCAGGAGAACCCCATTTAGGAAAATCATATTTTATAACTATGTCCCCGTTTCTAAGTCCAGATTTATAAGCGTTACTATTTTCGTCAATATTTTTTATTTGATAATTATTTATTAAAGCATCTCTATCAAAGCCACGATCATATGCCCCCATTTTTATTTTCTCGATCGGCAGTACTGTAGCAACATCAGTTAAATCTATAGTTTTACCTTGTTCTATATATTCGTTTATCTCTTTATCTATCCCTGTTGGAACATAATTTTTAACTATTTTTTTAAAATAATCGCTTGAAAATTCTTGTTCTTTTGAGGTTTTAAATAAATCAGGCATAACATTATCCAGCGATTTACTACTATTATTCTCTTTAATGAGATTATCCAAGTAAAGTGCAAAAACAAACCCACGATAATATGGCAATCTTTGTACTGCATAATCTTTCCAATAATCTGTTTTGATTAAATTATTAGGCTCATTTATTACAGGTGATAAATAATAATTCTCAAAAAATTTATTAAATTCTTCTACAAATTCCTCAAGCGTTATAACCCTGGAACGTAAGGCTAAAACCCTGCTATAATAATCGGTAAATCCCTCACTCCACCAATAATTTAGTGCTTCGTCTTCTAAATTATTACGTATTTTCTTACCTATCCAATTATGCAGATGTTCATGAGCAAGTAGCGTTATATAATCCTGTTTGTCCAAACCTTGAGGAATAAACGCGGTAAAACTATGAGTTAAGCCCGTTCCGCCCATATGTCTAGGTTGATTGCCTTCAATCAAACTTATTAGATAATAAGGAAAATCATTATCATGAAAAAATGCTCTTTGTCCCTTGATAATTTTATTTATATAAGAAGCTATTTCTTCATCTTTAAGATCAAATTGACCATGTAATGAAAGATATACAGGATTTTTTTGATCGACAATTTTATAAACACGTAAATCCCCTGCTGCATAAACTGCACTATATAATTTAATCGGCGTAGCTTTAAATTGCACGCTTTTACCAAGACCATAATCTGATATCGCTTGCCAAGCTTCAGGAATATTATTCCATTCAACATTAAACTCTACTATATCATTTCCATTTAGATCACCAGGAGTAGCAAAAAGCCCATAACCCGGTGAATGAATTAAATTTTGTCTAATTATTGCTTCGTGGACATCACAAGGATTGCCGGTTTTTTGATATATTTCGTAGCTTAAACGAATAATATTGATTTTTCCCGTATTTAAAATAGCTTCATTAGAGTCTTGATTTCTAAACTGCAACTTTCCAATAGGATACTCAAGTTTAACATTTTTGATTTGCTTGTAATATGTGGCGTTTGCCCAGGCATAAGGTAAATCTAAAACAACTTCACCGCTCATATCGCCTATTATTTCTGTTTCAACTTTAATAGCTGAAACAAGCATGTTAGACAAAGGTGTTATTTTGTAATTTATTTGCCGATAAGTATTTGCTAATACTAGATTTGAGATAAAAATTAAAATTAGAAAGAATGCAACTTTTATCAAATTCATATATTACTTTCTGCCATTAATTGATAAGCTTCATCATCTTCGAGCCACTGGGCATTTTCTATTAAATATGATTCTTGAAATTCGGCAAGTTTTGGATCAGGTTCATCTGTTAAATTTTTAAGCCCGTCAAATAAAATGCCTAAAAAACCGATTTTATTCTTTTTACAATAATCTCTTACATCTTCAACATGTTTCGTGCGGTCATCAACAAATACAATAAAACTAGCATTTAGCTCTTCAGAAAATTTTGATAAAGTACCGCTTTTTGAATGATTACCGGTTATGAATATACCTTTATAAAAAATAGCATCATCCTTTTGTCCTGAGTTATAAATTACCAATTTTTCATTATCAGAAAACTCTACATCTAAACTTTTTAATTCTTTATATCGCCAATCTTGCATAGAAAGAATATTGCCGAATTCTCCCGTATTCATTTGTGTAAGAGCATAAACGGGAAACTTTTCCTTGAGCTTGTTTATAACTTCTACCCACTCTTCATCAATTAATATTACTTTTCGCTGCAGACGCCAATTACTGACGATTTCCTCATAATTATCATAATTACTTTTATTTTCCTTAATTCTATCAATCATTTGATTATAAGGCGGCTTCTTAAAAGTTTTTGATTTAGGAGTTATAAGCGTATCATCAACATCAAAAAATATTGATATTAGTGTGTTGGCAGGTATATTTTTTATTATTAAATCATAAACTTTTTCGGCACTATCGACAATTTCAAAATCTTTCATATTATTATCCTAATTAAAATCAATCTCAAGCTCATCAGCCAAAATATCCATCAATTCAAGCCCTGCTCTATTTTTCCATTTTCCTTGTTCATAAAAAAAGTGATAAGGACCACTAACCGGCGACGACAACCAAATTTCTTTGGCTGCACTTTGCTTATTTATTACATATACACCTTTACCGGTCTCAAGATTTAATATATCACCTTGTAAATCTACATCTATACTCGCTTCTTTGTCTTGCTCTTCTATCTTGTCTGCTATATATGCAATTGTCGTTTCGGCTATTTTACTAAATTCTGTATTATTCATAATATATATTTATCTAATTAATACATGTTGTGACTAGTATATCTATTTGTCAGGATCAATTTCCGGCTCAGGTACTTTAACCAAGCTTTTTCGATAAGTTTCAACAAATCTATTATGATCATTAAGATTGTTGGAAAAATTATGCCCTCCCTTACCGTCAACTACAAAGAATAAGGCGTCCGTTTTTGCAGGTTTTACCGCTGCTTCTAAAGATTTTAACGACGGACAAGAAATCGGACCCGGCGGTAAACCTTTAATATAATAAGTGTTATATGGCAGTTCTTGCAATAAATCTTTTTTTGTTAAAGCTCTTGCTAATTTAAATTTCCCTTCAGTCAAAGCATATATAGTAGTCGGATCAGCTTGTAGCTTCATATTTTTCTTTAAACGATTAATGAATACTGCTGCTATAATAGGCTTTTCTGCATTTGAACCGGCTTCTTTTTCAATTATCGAAGCTAGCGTTAATACCTCAAGTCTAGTTTTTAAAGGAGAATCCGGTGAAAGATTTTGCATTACCTTATCTAAATTAGCAGACATTAAATTTCTCATTTGATCGATTATCTGCTCTTTTTGATCTCCATAAGAAAAAAAATACGTGGACGGCATTAAAAAACCTTCCGGTATTATCCCTTTTATTTCTCCGAGCAAACGACTTTCTTCATTAATTTTCTTTATAACCTCACTAACTACCGTACCTTCCGGTATAATTATCTTATGTATTATAGATTTACCGCTTGCTAATATTCTTAAAGTTTGCAGAGGAGATATATTACGTGTAAACACATATTCACCGCTTTTAAGAGGATTTTTTACAGAATAAATTTTAGCAATTACTTTAAAAATTCTTGGATATTTGATTACTTCACTAGAATAAAGTTTTGTAACTATTTGATTTACGGATAGTTTAGATTCAATAATTATCGTTTTATTTTGAGTAAGATTACCCGGCACAAAAATATAAAATATACTAAAATTTAGCAAAGTAATAAATATAATTAGAGACACTATAACTAAAAAAAGTTTAGTTTTTAATAGGTTTTTTAACATAATAACTATTATTTTTATAAAGCTTAAAAATATTGATAAAAAAATTACCACGAAATATGGTTTTTTCTTGACATTTGAAATAACATATAGTAAAACTAACTTAAAGTGTGGTTAAAGTTAAATATTTACTAAATTTAAATTATATAGTTTTTGCTAAATAAATCAATAGTTTTAATATTTGGCAATTAAAATATTAAAATTATATGACTAATGAGCAACAAAATTAATAACGTACAGCATAATTCAGAAAGCTTCAGACAAGACGAATTTAAATGCGAGCCTGCGCAGCGTATAAAAATACGTGAGTACAGGCAAGTCATGCAAAATTCACTTGTATCAAGCTTTCTGAATTATGCTGTAAACCAATTTACTATAACAATAGT
>NZ_CBCDJS010000092.1:0-4622 GCF_965035265.1 Rickettsia sp. | reverse complement strand
AAAAACTTCTGATGCTTCCTTTTGGCTCCTTCCTTTCTTTAGGTAATTTATTACTTTCTTCCTTAAATCTTCACTATATGGACTTGTTGACATTTTTCCTTGTATATTATCTTATTATTGCACCTAATACTATATGATTTACTATATATTGCGAAGTTTCTACTTCAGACGAATCATTATTAAGGCTATTTATTGTTTCTATCCAATTTTCTAGATATGAATTATTTGACATTGTAATATCCTTTTGCTATTCCTATCTTTTAGAATAGGATAAATATTGATTACTTATCAAGTAGTTATTAATTTTTATTCTATGTCATTCCTAGCTAAAGGCGGGAAGGCGTTGTTGCGTGGACCGGTAAACTCCATTGTGTCACCCCGTGGCTTGACCTATAGCACCGGACATTTTTTAAAAAGCTCTCGATGTCATCCCTGCGAAAGCAGGGATCCAGGCTAAAAAATCTTTAATTTTAAAGATTTTTTAATTAGATAATTTTTTCAAATAAAGCTTTTTAAAGCTTTATTTAACTGGATTCCCGCTTTTGCGGGAATGACATAAAGTAAAAATTGTCCGGTACTATAGGCTTGACCACGGGGCCCATAAAAACAATAAAAAATACTAATAATTTTAGTATTTTTAACTGGATCCCGTGGTCAAGCCACGGGATGACAGCGGTGAAATTGATCCATGCAACAATGCTACGCGGGAATGACATCAAGGGCTTTTTAAAAACTGTCCGGTGCTATAGGTCAAGCCACGGGGTGACATTGAAAAACCTGTGAACGCTCACAAAAATTTAGAAATAATTACAAATTAAGATTTCCAATTTAGTTCCGGATAGTTTCTAATTTCAGCCTTGTAATTGCTACGCTTTAACCATTTTTTAGCTGCTTCTAAATACAAGAAAATTATCGGTGTAATATAAAGAGTAAGTAATTGTGAAGTGAGTAGACCACCGACTACGGCAAGCCCTAGCGACCTTCTCTCTGCTCCTGTTGCTCCGACTCCAAGAGCAATAGGCATAGCTCCCATTAATGCAGCTAAGGTAGTCATCATAATAGGTCTGAATCTTATTATACATGCTTCATAGATTGCTTCATGCGAAGATTTATTGCCGGTTCTCTCAAGTTCTAAAGCAAAGTCAATAATCATGATAGCGTTTTTCTTAACTATACCGATTAGCATAATCAGCCCAACAAATCCGTACATATCAAGTTCGCTATTAAATATTAGCAAGGTAAGTAATGCTCCAAATATAGCCGTAGGTAGTCCCGAAAGGATTGTTATAGGATGTACAAAACTCTCATATAACATGCCAAGGATTATATAAATAACTATAACGGCAAGTCCAAGCAATAAGCCAAGATCGGAAAAAGACGACTGAAATGCTTGAGCTGTGCCTTGGAAGCTGCCTGTTATGGTTGCAGGCATTTGTAGCTCTCTTAAAGCCTCATTAACTTTTGGAACGGCGTCACTAATTGAATATCCATCTTGTAGGTTAAATGATACCGTAACCGAAGGTAATTGTCCGAAATGTGAAATACTAAGAGGACCAACAGTATTAACAATTTTAGCAAGCGTAGTTAGCGGTACTAAATTACCGTTTGCAGAGTTAATATTGACTAAAGATAACATTGATGAATCTGTTTGATATTTAGGATCTAACTCTAAAATAACATCATATTGGGCTGTTGGGGTATATAATGTTGAAATCTGCTCAGCACCGTAAGCCGCATATAAGATATTCTGGATTTGTTCGATTGATATACCTAATTTCGTAGCTTTATATCTATCGATTTGTACTAAGGTTTGCGGCTGTGCTATTTGTAAATCCGAAGTTACGTCAATAAAACCCGGTAGCTGCGCGAGTTTGTCTTTTAATTTCGGTGTAAAGCTAAATAGCTCATCTTGATCGAGTCCTTGCATAGTATATTGATACTGGCTTTTGGTTGCTTGTCCGCCAATCGTAATAGTCGGTACGTTTTGGATATATACTCTTAAGCCTACTAAATGATTTAGTTTTGAACGTAACTGGTCAATTACCTCGTCTGCTCCTATTCTTTGATCGCGAGGTTTTAAGCTAATAAAAATCGTGCCTTGGTTAACGGCAGAGTTTCTACCTGAAACACCGACTGCCGAAAAGAATGAATCTATATTAGGATTTTTAAGTAATACATCACTTACTTGCTGCTGTTCTTTTACCATCGCATCAAAAGAAATAGTTTGAGCGGCTTCAGTAAAAACTAAGATTTGTCCCGTATCGGAATCAGGCATAAAGCCTTTGCGTACTTTTCCGAATAAATAAGCCGTTGCGAGGATTACTAAGAGAAATATAAGCATAGTAGTTTTTGAATGCTCTACTACCGTTTTTAGACTGCTACCGTATTTTTGTTTTATGTATTCAAAGGCTTTTTTTGTTAAGGGTAACTCGTCATTACTCTTCTCATTGTCATACCGCGGCTTGACCGCGGTATCCATTTTTATATTTTCTTGGATCCCGCGATCAAGTCGCGGGATGACAGACGAAGTCTTTTCCCCGCAATGACGGTCTTTTAAAAACACATTGCACAGCATTGGAGTTACAGTTATCGAGATAACTCCCGAAAGCAAAATGGCGGTAGTAATAACAACGGCAAGTTCGTGTAGTAATTTCCCTAAAATTCCGCTCATAAATAATATCGGGATGAATACCGCCATTAAGGATAAAGTCATCGAGACAATAGTAAAACCTATTTCTTTAGTACCGCTAATACAGGCTGCTATTTTACTTTCGCCTTTTTCCATATGTCTTGTGATATTTTCAAGCACTACTATTGCGTCATCAACGACAAAACCCATCGCAAGCGTTAGAGCCATTAAAGACATATTATCTATGCTATAACCAAATAAGTACATAAAGGCAAAAGTGCCAACAATAGATAAGGGGAGGGCAATAGTCGGAATAATCACGGATCGTAAATTATGTAGAAAGAGAAATATAGCAATCACTACGAGTATTAAAGCAAGGAGCATAGTAAAATTGGCATCATTTACCGATTCTCTAATAGAAATTGACCTATCAAACATAATATTTATATTAACGCCTTCGGGGATTTGCCTACGGAGTAACGGCAATACTTCTTTTATAGAGTCGACTATTTCAATAGTGTTAGTGTCGGGTTGTTTTTGAATAGCAAGTATGATCCCAGGCTTATCTCTATACCAAGCGGCTATTTTATTATTAGCCACGCTATCGATTGCTTTTCCAATATTTTTAAGAAAAAGCGGATTACCGTTTTTATAAGTTAATATTAACTCATTATACTCTTTAGCATCTTGTAGTTGTCCCGGTGCTCTAATACTTGAGTAAATATCTTTACCGTACAAAGCTCCGGTCGGTAAGTTAACGTTAGCAGAGCTGATAATATTCGATACTTGGTCAAGCCCTATATTATTTGCTGCCATTTTAACCGGATCAACCTGCACACGTACTGCATATTGCTGTGAGCCGTAAACTTGTACCTGTGCAACGCCCGGTAACATTGATAAACGCTCAGCCATAATTGTTTCGGCGTAATAGTCAACGCTGTATAAAGGCATGGTATCGGATGTTAAAGATAAATAAAATATAGGGGCATCGGCAGGGTTTACTTTGCGATATGAGGGCGGGGTAGGTAAGTCGTTCGGTAGCTGCTTAGCAGCGGATGAGATAGCTGCTTGTACGTCTTGTGCCGCTGCGTCTATATCTCGGTCCAAATTAAACTGCAAAGTAATTTGAGTAGTACCGTTACTATTAACTGAACTCATTGAATCAATATCGGATATTGTCGAAAATTGCTTTTCAAGAGGTAATGCAACCGAAGATGCCATAGTAGTCGGGTCAGCTCCGGGCAGGTTTACCGAAACCTGGATAGTCGGGAAATCGATGTCAGGTAAAACGCTTACCGGTAATAGCCTATAGCCGAATGCTCCAAACAGCAAAATAGTTGCCATGAATAAGGTAGCAAGAACCGGACGCTTAATAAATATTTCTGAAATACCCAATTAGTTTTCTCCTGTTTTATACTTAGGTTGTCATATTTTGCATTTTTATGTCATTCCCGCCGTCCTTTATGTCATTGCGTAGGCGGGAATCCAGCGTAAAGCGAGATAAATCGAGCTTTTAATTTTAAAACTTACTGTGTATGTACCGTTTTATTAATGGATTCCCGCTTTCGCGGGAATGACATAAAGCGGTGAGAATGATATCTTATTCCCTAACACTCACCTCTGCTCCGTTAGATAGTCGTAACTGCCCGTTGGTGATTACCGTTTCACCCTCATCTATACCGCTTTTAATAACAATAAAATCATCATTAGAAAAAGCTATATCTATATTCTTGACCACAGCTTTATTATCCTTATCGACAACGAATACATAAGGTCCTTGATCGTTAGTTTGCATTGCTTTAGACGGAACTATTAGAGCATCTTTTTCAGTATAAATGGTTAAAGACACACGTACGAATTGCCCAGGCCACAATATTTCATCATTATTAGGTAATGTTGCTTTAACTTTGATAGTACCGCTATTTGGGTCAATTGCATTGTCGACAAAAACGATTTCACCGTCTTTAATTTCCTGATCGTTTATGGTTCTAAC
>NZ_CBCDJS010000091.1:0-4753 GCF_965035265.1 Rickettsia sp. | reverse complement strand
TCAATATGCGGTGGTGTTTCAAAAGTATGGAACGGCGGTGGCGAGGTAAGGGTCCACTCAAGCGTATCTGCACCTTCTCCCCAAGGATTCGCCGGACAATCTTTTCCGTATTTTAGCGTATAGAACACAATAAATACAAAATAAAGTGCAGCTGCCATGGAGATACCTGCTCCTATTGAAGAAACCATATTCCAGCCGGCGAAAGCCTCAGGGTAGTCAGGTATTCTTCTTGGCATGCCCGCAAGCCCTAAAAAGTGCTGGGGGAAGAAAGTTAAATTAACCCCAATAAAAGTAATCCAAAAATGGATTTTGCCTAAGATTTCTGGATATTGTTTACCGGATATTTTGCCGAACCAATAATAAAATCCTGCAAATGCTGTAAATAAAGCACCAAGCGACATTGTATAATGGAAATGTGCAACAACGTAATAAGTATCGTGCAGCACTCTATCAAGCGCTGAGTTTGAGAGAATTATGCCGGTTACGCCGCCAATCGTAAATAATATAATGAATCCTATTGAAAATAGCATTGGAGTTGGGAACGTAATCGAGCCGCCCCACATAGTAGCGATCCAGCTAAATATTTTAATACCCGTCGGAACGGCAATAATCATTGTTCCGGCAGTAAAATATATAAGTGCATTATAAGAAAGCCCAACAGTAAACATATGGTGAGCCCATACGATAAATCCGACGAAACCGATTATTACCATAGCTGCAACCATACCTTGATAGCCAAATATAGGTTTGCGTGAAAAAGTTGAAATAACCTGACTTACTATACCAAAGCCTGGAAGTATTACGATATATACTTCAGGATGACCGAAAAACCAAAATAGATGCTGAAATAATACAGGATCGCCGCCGCCGTCAGTCTTGAAAAAGTTAGTACCGAAATTACGATCTGTTAATAACATAGTGATAGCTCCACCAAGTACTGGCATAGCAATAATTATTAAGAATGCAGTAACTAAAATAGACCAAACGAATAATGGCATTTTAAATAATCCCATCCCCGGAGCTCTCATATTAAAGATAGTAACGATTAAGTTAATTGATCCAAGGATTGACGAAAGACCCGTTAAATGTAAGCTGAAAATAGCCATATCAACGGCAGCTCCCGGGTGACCGCTCAAATTACTTAAAGGAGGGTAGAGCGTCCAGCCCGTTCCAGGACCGCCGTCAACAAAAGCCGAACCCATAAGTAAGAGAAAGGCAGGAACTAATAGCCAAAAACTGATATTGTTTAATCTCGGAAATGCCATATCGGGAGCCCCTATTAATAGAGGTACGAAATAGTTACCAAACCCGCCGAATAAAGCCGGCATAATCATAAAGAACACCATAATAACTGCATGTGCGGTAATAAGCACGTTATATAGCTGGAAATCATGATTTAAGAAAGTGCCGCCGGGCATTGCAAGCTCTAACCTAAAAAGCAGTGAGAACAAACCGCCGACAATTCCCGCAAAAATGGCAAATATGATATACATAATGCCGATATCTTTGTGATTGGTAGAAAAAAGCCACCGCCTCCAGCCGTGAGGAGTGTGATGGTCATCGTGGTTTAGGTCGTTTGTAGTTATAATTGAGTGCATAGCAGTTGTAATTTTTATTTAAATTGATTTTTGAAAACTAGAAACATTAAGTTTAATCTTTTGCCTCTCAAGGTTATTTATATATAATTTTAGCATTTTTTCGAGCTTAATTTGATCTTTTGGTTTATTTTTAGTCATGATATAACTAATAAAAGATGGATGCTTTAAATAAACAGCACAATCCTTTTTTAGAAGTGATATTGTTTTTAACCGTAATTTTGGTATCATAGTTACAATATCGGCTAAAAGATATCGAGCAGACACCCACTCGCTTGTTCTCGTTCCTATCATCGAATATCTCAAATACTTTTTAATAAGAGGTAATACAACTTTAAAATTTATTTTTTGGAATCTTACTACTATATAGCTAAGCCCCTCAAAAGCTGTTGTATTTATTTTCTTACTTTCATTCTTTTTAAGAAAATACAAACATACTTCTAAAGCTTCTTGATAATTTTTAGAATTCTGACAAAAACTTAAAATAAACTTTATTTTTTCTTCCTCATTACTTAAAGAGTATATTAAATTTTTATCAGTAAATTTTTCTAGTTTTTTAAGCTTAAAAAAATCAAAGCCATTTTTAAAATATGCTAAAAAAACTTTTCTTCTTAATCTTGTTACACAATAGGCAATATCATGTAATGTTTCTAAAGTTTTACCTAAAATTTCTTTGCTAGTACTTTTCAAGTTTTCAAATAATACCGGTAATATTAAATCTTCTTTAATATTATAAAACCTCTCAACCAAAAGACCTACAGCTTCAATTGCTGCAGCTTGTATTAATTCTTCCGGATTTCTTAAATTTTTTGTTAGAATATCTAACGCAATATTATAATCTTCATAATATCCTACATATATTAGATAATGATAAATTTTTTCCCGTTCAGGTAGATTAATTATGTCAGGATGATTTCTATATTCTTCTTCACTCATTACCATGCTTCATTACCTGCTGTATCATCGCTATTTAATATTTCTTTATGTCGATTAGAATCAGTTATATCGTTTAGTAATTTATCTAATTCGGATATTTGAGTATGAATTTTCATAAAATTTCCAAATATAATTAATTGGCGACTAACTTTTGATTCCCAACATTCACAGCAACCTTATTCTTGCTTGCTATCCAATTGTCGAAATCCTCTTTGCTCACTACTTCTATAGCAATCGGCATGAAGCCGTGATTGATGCCGCAAAGCTCCGAACATTGCCCGTAATATACGCCTTTCTTGGCAACTCTTGTCCATGTTTCATTAATTCTTCCAGGCACTGCATCTATTTTAAACCCAAGTGACGGAACGGCAAAACTATGTATTACATCGCCTGCAGTAATGAGAAATCTTACGGTAGCATTTTCAGGAATAACAATTCGATTATCGACGTCTAATAATCTTTTTTGGTCAGGTTTTAAATTCTCATCAGAGATCATTACGCTATCAAATTCTAAATTATCATGATCGGGATATATATAATGCCAATACCACTGGTAACCTACTACTTTAATAGTTAAATCCGTTTCGGGTATTTTTTCGGCATGACGCAATATTCTAAAAGACGGCACGGCGATAATAATCAAGATTATTATCGGGATTACAGTCCATATTATCTCTATTAAAATATTATGTGAAAATTTTGCCGGCAGCGGATTATTTTTTGCACTGAATCTAATACATACATAAATAAGTAGCCCGGTAACAAATAAAACGATAGCTGTTGAGATATAAAGCAGAAAATTATGAAAATGATGTAATTCTTCCATAATCGGGCTTGCCGGCGGCTGGAATGTTACTTGCCAAGGTAACGGCTCGGAAGCAAAGCAGCTACTACTAACAATCAAAAAACAAATTAAAGCAATAATATTTTTCATAGCACATATAAAGTTATTTCTATATTAATATAAATGTATATACAGTTTAGTTAAAGCAAAAATCTATTTTTTTTAGAAAGACTATATAAGTGTCAAGCAATTATGTTATAGTACTAAACAAAAATACTTAAACTTTTAAAATAATATTCAATTATGAATTCAAATAATCCTAAAAATAGCGAAGTAGATGCCTATTCCTATATAAAAAATGAATTAGAAAAACTAGGTTGGGTTGTTAAAAATCCTGCTAGAGTTCCAAGTGGTGAAGTATATAAGCAAAATGAATCGCTTGCTAATTTAGAGATTAAAAATGTTTTAATAAGAGATATGCCTGAAGCTATTGTTAAGCTCAATGAGTGTGATTTATGGGTTATCGAAAGTAAAAGAGATAAAAAAGATATTAATAAAGCTTTAGATGAAGCTAAAAATCACTATGCTCAAAAAATCAATAAAAGTAATAAGATAAAATGTATTATTGCAACTGGTATTGCAGGTAATGATACCGATGGGTATACAATAATAAACCAATACTTACATAATAACCAGTGGGGAACGGTTTTATTTAATGGTAAGGATAAAGATACTTTATTATCAAAAGAGCAGGTTACTTATTTATTAGCAAATAAAACACCTAATTGGCAGGAATTCCCTGATTTTCCAGAAGAAAAATACTTAAGCTCTGCGGAGAATATAAATAAAATATTACATAATGCAGGAGTTAACAAAAATAAAAGAGCCAGATTTATTGCGGGTCTAATATTATCTCTCTCATTGAATGAAGATATTAATTTAAGAATAGAAAATACAATAACTCTTGTAAAAAACATAAACAATTTAATAGAACAGAAATTAAACGAAGTAAACAAGCAAGACTTTTTTAATTTTATTAAGCTAGAGGTGCCACCTAGCAAAGAAAACCACTCCAAATATAGAAAAGCTATTATTGATGCATTAAAAGAACTTCAAACGTTAGATATTAAAAATGCAATGGCATCTGGTAACGATATTTTAGGAAAATTTTATGAAAAATTTTTAAAATACGGTAACGGTGCTAAAGAAATAGGAATTGTCTTAACTCCTAGACACATTGCTCAGTTTGCAACAGAAGTTTTAGATATCAAATATAATGATTATATTTTTGATCCTACTTGCGGAACTGGAGGTTTTCTGGTGCCTGCTTTTGATTATGTTAAAAAAAATTCTAATATAAACCAGATAGAGACATTTAAAAATTATAATATATTTGGGATAGAGTAGGATGATGAAGTTATGGCGCTTGCACTTGTAA
>NZ_CBCDJS010000090.1:0-4755 GCF_965035265.1 Rickettsia sp. | reverse complement strand
GATTCCATTCAAGTATTGGGTATAAAAAACCTATGAATGTTTATCTGGATTACGTACAACATTATGAACAAATAGCAGCTTAATTTTAAGCAACATTACCAAGTACATTGTTCATATATTTTGTCTTGATTTTTCAGGCCATTATAGTTATGGGATTAATGACCGGTAACGTAAATTATGAAGCAGATGGCATATTAGCACCTGAAGGTATAACAGGAAACGTAGACTTTAAAGGAACTAACGGAACGTTTAATGTAAATGCCGGTTTTGCAATTGACGGAGCAGTACTTAGCACCGGTGGAGTGGGCGGTATTTTAAGCTTTAAAGGTGATGGTGATGTAAGACAGAATATAGGGGTGGATGCAAAAAATAGCCCGGCTCTTATAATAGTGCAAGGTGATGATACAACAAATGTATCTCTAGTAGATAATGTATTTGTAGGAGGTATTAATTTTACAAACGGTGGAAAATTACAGCTTGGTAAAAATCTCGTGGCAAAGAATATTGATTTTGGAGCAAAGGGCGGTACTTTAGAGCTTGACGGTAAAGGGCAATATATTTCCAATGCCGTTATAGCAAATGGGCAAACTGGTGTATTAAATGTTTTAACTACCTTAACGGCTACGGATGCAAGCATTGGTACGCTTAAAACAATAAATATAGGGGATGCTAATGCAAGGCAGAACTTTTTAATTGAAGTAAATAATGGCAATTTAGCTCTGCTGAGTAGTCCAAATAGTAGCATTAACTTCGGCAATGCAAATTCACAATTAACATTAACTGCACCTGTGGATCAAACGGTTACATTTGCTAATAGTTTAAAAGGTGGTGGTATAGTATTTTTAAATGGCAACGGTCATAATTTAGTTATAGACGGTGATAAGGGAGTGACGCTCGGCAGTAAAGGTAACAAGCTTGATGCTTTAAATATCAAGGGAAATGTTACTATTACTAATAATTTAGACACACATAATATTAATCAGTTAAATATTCAAAAAGAAGCAGTATTTACTGATCAAAGTTTAACATCAGCTAAGATTGCAGAGATAAATATCGGTGAATTAGCTGGAGCGGCTACTTATGCTTTAGATGCTGTAAATGGTGATTTTGAGTTAAATACCGGCGGTATGAAGTTTATACATGAAGATTCGGCATTAGATCTTAAAAATAGCTCAAATGCTAATGATCATACTATAACACTAACAGGACCTTTGGATTCAGGACATGATAAGTCCGGTATAATAAAGTTAACTACAGGCGATAAAAATTTAATAATAGATAATAATGGTAATGATGATAATACGCTTGGTACAAAAAATCATAGATTAAAAGAATTGGATTTTGTCAGCACCGGTAGTGGTACTATAAATTTACAAGCAGAAATACATGTCGAAAATATTATATTAGATATTCATGCTATTACACTTAAAAAAGTAAAGGCGAATATTAGATTTGAAGATGATACAATATACACTGCAACAGGAGATATAGAAGGTGATGTTATAGATTTCCAAGGTAAAGCAGGTATAATTAATATTGCCGATAATATAAAAATTGATAGTAAGGTTACAAGTACTGGCGATATGAATGGTGAGTTGAATTTTGAAGGAGCAGGGGAAGTTACCAAGCTAATTACTAATATAAAAATGTTAAAAGCAGGTAGCGGCAATGTATCCTTAACTGCAGGCGGTGATTACTCTATCGGTGAGATTCAAGGTAACGGTAATAATAATTTAACTTTTGGTGCTAATTCTAGGCTAACGACAACTTATATTAATAAGACCGGCGGGCAGGCTGTCAATTTAATCTTTACTGACGGGGGTAGTGTTCGTAATGCCGTTGGTTCAAATGCGGCAGTCGGTGATATTATCGTAAAAGCAGGTGAGGTAAATTTTGGCAGTACCGTTAAAAGCGGTAATATTATAGTATCAAACGGTGCAAAAATAGAGGTCAATGATAATATCACTGCCACGGATATTGCAGGTGAAAATGAGAATGACGGTACTTTAAAATTAAACAACAAAGTTCCTATTAATATAACAGGTACTATTGGGAATAATAATAGTTTAGGTACAATAGAAGTAGCTGGTAGAGATGTTACTATTACAGGTGAGTTAAAAGCTCAAAATATTTTATTCTCTAATGCCGCTCAAGATGCAACTCTAACCTTAGGAGCAGCAATCCAAGTTACAAATATTACTACGGCAGGTAATAATATTCATACGTTAGTAGTAACAGATTTTGATACAGGTAATAGTGTTATTGGGGCTGAAGATCATAGGTTAAAAGCAATAGAATTAATAGGAAACGGTTTAATTACGGTAAATACTAAGAATTTTTATTCAGATGTAACTACTGTGAATAATGGACAAGGTAACGTAAAACTTAATATAGAGGGTGGTACTACTTATAGTTTGGGAAGTGAAAATAATAGTTTAGCAAGTGTACAAGTCAGTGAGAATAGTACTATTAAAGGTGATGTATATTCTAAAGAGGTTAACATTGATGCAGGTAAGAATATAGATTTTGAACGAGGTAATAATAATAGAAATGCTAAAAACATAATTATACGGGATGTTTTGGTAGATAGAGATCTCCTCCCTCGTTCGCTTCAGCTATTTACTTATTTAACTGATATTAAAGCAGATAAGCTGAATTTTGCAGATGCTGCTGCTTCTGTGCATTTTAAAGATGCGGTTTTAGTAAATGCTGAGATTGATGGCGGTGGTGATATAAAATTTGATGAAAATGTTTGGTTAAAAGAAGAAATTAAAAATATAGGGCGATTAGAGTTTGCTTCTGAGAAATGTGCTGTCCTTGAGAAAAATATTAAAGCAGCTAATTTAGTAGTAAATAAAGCAAATATAGTACTGTTGGATAATTTAGGAATAGATGCAGATTCACAATTTACGGATTCTGTTTAGATTTAGCTAATTATGAATTAAAACATACCGGAAATGTTACATATAACGGTACTCTTGAGATTATTACATATTTTGATACGACATTGCAATCAGGCGGGCATATATTAGTCGGTAACGGGGCTAATGTTGATATGTCACCTCTAGATAAACTAGTTATTAAAGTTAAATCACGTTCTGATATTACTAAAATCACTCCTGATACTAAACATGAAGTAATACTAAAAGAAGCAGGCGGAAATTTTATTCCTGTTGCTCAAAATAAAGTTACTGTTGATACAAGCGGAGAATTAAACAGGCTGATAAGATGGGTAAGGTATGTAAGTGATGAGAATGGAGTCGTATTGCTGAATAATAATGATAACGGTGGCGGTAATCCTGAAAATCCTAATCCAGGTGATGGTGATAACGGAGGAGGGAATCCCGGTAATCCTAATCCAGGTGACGGTGATAATGGCGGAGGGAATCCTGGAGATGGTGGATTGATACCTATTTTTGATCCAAAACCGATAAAAGATGAGGTTACGGGTCCTATAGCTCCCGGTCTTATAGACCAATTAATCGGTATCGGCATTGGTAATGAGAGTGATGCAGGTAAAGCGTTAGATAATTTAGGATCGACAAAAAATGTCTCAGAAACTTTAAATCGTTTAGGAGGAAGAACAGATGTGAGGGGAGTGAGTGAGGGGTTTGGAGAGTTTAATAGAGGAGAAATAGAGGATATATTAACTGATATTTCGGTAAATATGGATAGTTTTGTTTCTTCAGGCGTCAATACTAGACTAGATGAGGTAAATAATAAGGATGAAAGTACCCGTACTAACCAAGCGGCAATAGCTGCCGGTGATGAAGATAATATTGGTACGGGTATTTGGGGCGTTCCTTTTTACGGTAAGGCTACGCAAAAATCTCGTAATGATGGAGCAAGCGGGTATAAGTCTAAATCTCAAGGAGGAATAATAGGTTTTGATTATGCTTTAAGTGACAGAGTAATAGTTGGAGCTGCCTATACTAGAGCTGATAGTAAATTACGCCATCAGGATTATAAAATCGGTGATAGGACTAAAGCTATAAGCGATATATACTCTATCTATGGGCTTTATAATTGCGAGACAAGTAATTTTTTTGTTGAGGCTATAGGCTCATACGGTAGAAGTAGAATTAAGAATTATGAAAAACGTAAGGTTTATACAGGTGATCAAACTGCAATCGGTAAGTTTAATAACACTTCTTATAGCGGTGAATTACTTGGCGGTTATAATTATTTAATATCTAACCTCATGGCTATAACACCGATGATCGGAACTCGTTATGCTACATTTAAAAATAATAGTTACAAAGAAACAGGTACTACTTTCCAAAATTTATCCGTTAGAAAAAAATCATATGATAGATTTGAAGGCATAGCGGGGTTAAAAGGCATAACTAATTTCTTTGTAAGAGACGTAAAAATAAAACCGGAATTACACGGTTTCGTAAGTTACGATTTTAAAGGAAAATTACCAAATATTGAGGCTCGCCTTGACGGTATAGATGAGCCGCTTACAACAGTCAGATTTAAACCTACAAAACTAAATTATAATTTAGGTGGTGGAATTTCTACTCAATATAATAGGATGGAGTTCGGTATTAGATATAATTCGTCCCTTGCGAAGAAATATATAGCTAACCAAGGTTCTCTTAGACTTATAGTAAATCATATAGTATTAGGTGCAGTAAAAAACTTTTTTAAAGTTTCGTACAAGTTTGCGAATTCAGTAATTTTATTCTTAATCCATCGTTTCATATTAGCCCAGAATTTTTCTATCGGATTTAAATCCGGTGAATATGGCGG